>JAPLFR010000013.1 GCA_026390575.1 Ignavibacteriales bacterium | reverse complement strand
TAAGGAACTCAGTGGAGCGCAAAGCGATTTGCGCTCCACAATTCTAAAAAGTAATTCTAATTATATTATAGACAGAATAGCAAGAAGTGAAGATCCTTAAAATAAATGAAAACATTCTATTTCATCATCAAATAATTTGAGACTTACATCAGAAGTCAGAGACAACGGCTTTGAGGTCGAGTGCCTTATTGTTGCAAGTTAACGCTTGCTTCATTCTCAGGCCTCCGACTGTCATTTCCAGATGTTGTTGTCAGAAATCCTATTTTTCTTGTCATTCCCGAATGTTTCTATCGGGAATCTTATGTGAGCAAGGGTAAGACGACCACTTATAAAAAGGAACACGTTTACGCGTGTTATATTTTTAGGCCTCCGGCTGTGGGAATGACAGTACTAAATCATTGAAGCTCGTCTCGGTTATCGGACCGAGCTTTTTTTCCGTGACCGTCACTTAGCTCTGCGATATCCACGAGGAGTGACGGTCACGTTTAACGTAACCTTCCGAAAGTTTAAAATGGTAACGTGCTTTGCACGTTACATTATCAGACTTCCAGCCTTTCGGAAGGTTGCGGGGAAGGTTACTAAATTATTCATTATATTTACGATAGAAAGAACCGCTGTTCTGGTGATGACTACAAATAAAGAACTGCGATCCTTCAATAATATTGAATTGCGTGACAACAAGTATGAGTATTCTATCCACAACAAATAAAACAGTATTGGGTATCCTCTGTGTAATCATTTTTACAGCGGGTTATGCCCAGGGTGTAACCGTACGAGTGGTGCCGCCGGATGGTATGAAAAGAGGAAACTCATACACTGTTCCCATACAAGTAAGTAATTTTAACAATGTAAATGCATTTCAATTTGAATTTCAGTTTAACAAAAATAATTTACAATTATCTACCACTCCAAGTGTCTCCTATTTGGGCATATCGATTGCATCCACGAACTTAGAGGTAGCCAATGCAAATGGCAAACTCATAGTACTATGGGTTTCAGCGGTGAGCATTTTGAACTTTGGTAACGGAGAATTGCTGGATTTAAACATTACCGTTCTTTCTAATGCAAATGTTGGCGTTGATACTATTAAATTTACAGAATGTATTGTAGCCGATATTAATGGCACTTCCTTAAATCCGCAATATTATGATTCAACTATTAATATTCTGACAGGTGTAAAAGAAAATTCATCTCCAAATGCTTTCTCTTTGTACCAAAATTATCCCAATCCTTTTAATCCGAGCACAATTATTCGTTACCGGTTACAAATGGAAAGTTTTGTAAAATTAAATATATTTGACATGTTAGGCAATGAAGTAGCGATGCTTGTAAACGAAAAACAACAAGCAGGCGATTATACTGTGCCATTTAGTACTCTCAATGGTTCATTATCCTCTGGAGTATATTTCTATAAAATTGATGCGGGAATATTTCACCAAATTCGTAAAATGATTTTACTGAAATAATTATTTTCACTCAATTGTCATACCCGAGAAAACGAGTAACCAGCATAAGTTTGATAGCAGAGTTCCTGTTTTTAAAGTACTATTAGTGGATTTTCGCTAAAACTCATGGAAATGACCGCACTAAACTAAGTCACTAATGGTGGAACTCCTATGGAGTTCTAAGCTTTATTGTTTAACTCAATTACAAACGTATAATCCCTGCCTGCGGCAGGCTCGCCTAAGCACGAAGTGCGACCGCTTGCCAGCGAACTTGTTCGGCGAGCAGGCAGGCCTACGGGATTAATAAAGAATAACAGGTTTTTAGGATGACTCCGTAGGAGTCAAATGTTTGTAACAAAAGCCAAAAAAGGGAAAGGGAACTCCGTATGGAGTTCAACTTGAAATGCGAATATGATTTTAATCACTTAGGGTAAATTCCCCGACGCTTGCGGCGGGGAGATTCATTACTAAACAAACATAATCGGTAGATACAATAGGTATAGAATAACGTGCAGATTGCTGTTGTTAAGGTTTTTACAAAAACAGGTTTTATGAATAGTGCAAAATATAATTGCACGAAATAATTTGAGAAAAGAATATTTGTTTTCCTAACACCCAATATTTATGGAAAATATATTAGCAATAGTGCCAGCGTACAACGAAGAAAAGAGTATTGCTGGGGTAATAGATGAACTAAGCAATATTGATGTTAAATTGGACGTATTGGTAGTGAACGATGGCTCTACGGATAAAACTTCTCTTGTCGCACGTCAAACAAAAAAAGCTAAGGTATTAGATCTTCCCATAAATTTAGGCATTGGCGGCGCGGTGCAAACCGGTTTCATATATGCTTTAAGAAATAATTATGATATAGCAATCCAATTCGATGGAGATGCACAACACATTGCGAGTGAAATAAAAAATATTATCGCACCTATCCTGCAAAAGGAAGCTGATGTCGTTATTGGAAGCAGATTCTTAGATGGCTATAAAAAATTTAAAACAGATAAAAGCAGAAAATTAGGGATTGTCATATTTCAGTTTGTCAATTCTATTATGAATAGACAGCGTATTACAGATAGCACATCAGGTTTTCGTGCTTATAATAGAAAAGCTATTCAGTTTTTTTCGGAATATTATCCTACCGATTATCCTGAACCTGAAGCTGTAATATTATTGATAAGAAAAGGTTTTGCTTTAAAGGAAGTGGCAGTGGAAATGAGACAACGATGGCAGGGAATATCTTCTATCTCAATGTTTGATGGGATATATTATATGATTAAAGTCTTGTTATCCATCTTTATGACGTATTTAAGAACTTTTGGAAGAAAATAGTATTTTGGCAAAATAATTTCTAAATACAGGAATAATTTCCATGGAAATTCATAGAGTACAATTTTTTGCAATTATTGGCAGCATATCTATTTTTTTGTTCGTAATTGAACTCATAAGAAAGAAACGGATAAGAGAGCAATATTCTCTTCTATGGTTCTTCTTCGGCATCGTATTTATCGTATTGTCCATTTGGGAAGAGGGATTAGCACGAATTGCTCACTTTATAGGTATTGCTTATCCGCCTGCCGCTCTCCTTCTAATTTTAGTTATAGCTATTTTTCTAATTTTAATACAATTTTCTGTTATTATTTCAAGGCTGTCTGATAAAAATGATAAACTTGTTCAGGAAGTCGCTCTTCTCAAGGGTGAAATTGAGAAAATAGATAAAAAGTCTTAGTTAATACGAGTGATATCCTTCCGTTGTATTCAAAATCTCCGTAAAAATCGCTAAATTTTTCACTTGACAAATGTTCTATAATTGAGTAATTTAACTACTCAGAAAGCAGAACATCTTTCTTCATAATAATTGAGTAAATCTTGCTTGATTCCATAATTACATCAAAAACTAGAGTAAAGCTTCTGTTGAAGTTTTTTCTAAATCCGGAAACAAAAGCATATCTACGGGGATTGTCAGATGAATTTGGCGAATCATCCAATGGAGTAAGATTAGAACTTAATCGGCTTACAAAAGCAGGCTTACTTACATCTGAAAGTGATGGTAATAAGAAGGTGTATCGGGCAAATGTTAAAAATGCATTATTCCCGGAAATTAACAAAATAATTAAAAAGGACTTTGGCATAGATATCATTGAAAATGTTTTACACAATTTGGGTAATGTTGAATTAGCTTTTGTGACAGGCGATTATGCAAAAGGGATTGATGGAGGTGTCATCGATCTCGTAATTGTTGGTGAAGTAAATAAAGTATACATGAATGAGCTCATAGAAGTAACCGAAAAAACTATTAAAAGAAAAATCAGAGCGCTTGTACTAAATAAAGTTGAGTATAAAAAATTGAAAGATGGACTCAAAATAGATAAGGCTTTGGTTGTTTGGAATAATGAACCTAAGAAGGATGATTGATTATTGCTCTTGTGTATAATACCAAATGGATGACAATATAGTAGTTCAAAAATTGGATTGGCTAGTGATTTACACGAAATCACGTCAGGAAAAAAAAGTTTACGCATTATTGCAGAAGCAATCGGTTGAATCATTTCTTCCACTCCGTCGCCAACGTAAAAAGTGGAGTGATCGCTGGAAGTGGATTGAAATACCATTGTTTTCTTCATACATTTTCGTCAAACCGGATAAGCAACAAAAAGATCGCATCCTTCAGATCGACGGTATTGTTCGGTATCTTGCATTTAATGGTAAACTGGGATTGGTCCGTCAGAATGAGATAGATTTTCTCAGGCGCGTAGTCGATTCTGACGAAAAGGTTGAAGTTGTCCCCGATTTGTTTGATAAGGAATCGGAAGTAGTGATAAGCAAAGGTTACTTTAAAGGTTTTAAGGGAAGATTTATCCACCCCGATCGAGCCGGAAAGGTTGCGATACGGATCGAAGGGATTGGTTATTCTGTTTTGATAAGTGTTTCGCGGGATGAGGTAGAACCAGTTCGACAAGTTCTTCTATCGGATCGTGAACATACAAGAGATTTACGCTTAAGTATATAGTAGATTTATTTTCAAATGTTCCGGAATAATTGCTTTTTCATTCCAATGGGAGTGAAGAAGCGGAGCTGTATCAACGACTCTACAATATTATTAATCCATAAAATTAGAAGTGTAAACCGAGTAATATTTTAGAAGCAATTCCTTCATTGCGGTTTAGGATAAATAATCCGTCATCGGAAATCATAAGTATAAAAAGGTTATTTGTCTCTTGACGAACACATTTTGATAAGCGCGTTGTTTATCTAACGTTAAGGCGGGAGCGGGTAAGAAAATCAAAGCAACAAAATTATTAAACCCCTTCTTTGAAAACTAGTGGGGGAAAGTACTCCAAACCAGTATTAACATTATAAGAATTCAATGAAAACATCAACCGACCACGTTATCCAATATTTCGAACAAGTTAAAATAATTGCAGATTTAATTATCAAACAGCAGATTGAATCTTTGGCAGATGCCCTTATCAGGTTGAGGAAAAGGAGGGGGAGGTTATTTTTCTTAGGAATCGGAGGCAGTGCAGCTAATTGTTCTCATGCGGTGAATGATTTTCGTAAACTTTGTGGGATCGAGGCTTACACTCCGACTGATAATGTCGCCGAGTTGACAGCCAGGATCAACGATGAAGGGTGGGATGGCGCACTCGCTGGTTGGCTTCAAGGCAGTAGACTTGAAGAAAAAGATGCTCTTTTCATCCTCTCCGTTGGAGGCGGAAATCTGGAAAAACAAGTGAGCGTGAATTTGATCAAAGCAATTGAACTTGCGAAGGAACGAAAGGCTAAAGTATTCGGCATCGTGGGCCGCGATGACGGTTATACAAAAAAAGCTGGGGATATCGTTGTGCTTATTCCTCAGGTTGATGATAAACTGGTAACGCCACACACTGAAGCCTTTCAGGCCGTAGTTTGGCACTGTCTTGTCTCTCATCCTGTTCTTCAAATCCAAGCAACGAAGTGGTGATTAGAGAAAAATATCCGGCTGTTTTCTTAGATCGGGATGGTGTGTTATGCCGATCTTTTGTTCGTAATGGTAAACCTTACGCACCGCGACTATTAAAAGATTTTCGACTTTTGCCAAATTCAATAAATTCTATCTTGCTTTTAAAGCAAGCGGGATTTAAAGTTATTGTGGTTACAAACCAACCAGATATCGGGAATGGCTTGCTTCGTTTGGAAATAGTCGAAACCATGCATCAAAAACTTTATGCAAAAACAATGGTTGATGAAATTATGTTATGTCCCCATTGTCAGGATGATGGCTGCGAATGCCGTAAGCCGAATCCAGGTATGTTGCTTTTTGCTTCAGAAAAACACAAAATAGATATCAGTAAAAGTTTCATGGTCGGCGATCGTGCCAGCGATATTGAAGCAGGTAAAAGGGCAGGATGTCTAACGATTTTTATTGATCGACACTACGCTGAGACTCGTCCGACGAATCCTGATGTCACAGTAAACTCTTTACTAAAAGCTGTTAGCTATATTCTTGCAAATCATAAATAAATTCTGAGTAGAAGAAATATTCTTTAATTGTTCAACTTCTTAATACTATGACAAATATCAGTGATCTCGATGTGAAAATCTTTGCCGATGGTGCAGATTTGCAAAATATTCGTATGCTGTATGCGCAGCCCTTCGTCAAGGGTTTTACAACCAATCCCACACTTATGCGTCAGGCAGGAGTGAATAATTACAAGTCTTTTGCTTTGGAAGTTCTTAAGGTCGTCTCTGATCGACCGGTTTCATTTGAAGTGTTTGCCGACGATATAGCAGGTATGGAAGCTCAGGCTTTAGAGATTGCTTCTTGGGGAAAAAATGTCAATGTAAAAATTCCAATTACGAATACGAAAGGAGAGAGCACGGCTGCTCTTGTTGAACGTCTCTCAGCAAAGGGCGTAGTCTGCAATATCACTGCCATTTTTACGCTGGCTCAAGTACAGGGTATCGTTGAAATCCTAAATCCTGGGACACCGGCGATTCTCTCTCTCTTCGCGGGTCGTATTGCAGACACTGGCGTTGATCCTGTTCCGCTTTTGCGCGAAGCAGTAAGGATTGCATCTGTAAAACCCAAAGCTGAGATATTGTGGGCAAGTCCACGGGAGTTACTGAATATCTTTCAGGCAAACGAAGTGGGCTGCCATATCATCACTGTCACTAATGATGTGTTGAAGAAACTCTCATGCGTGGGGAAGGATTTGACTACTTTCTCACGCGAGACTGTATCTATGTTTTATAATGATGCCAAGTCTGCTGGTTACACGATAGATCTGAAATAGTTAACAAGTTAAAAATCAAATAAATATCTTGGATAATTCCTATGCTTTTTAACTCTGTTTTTATTACCGGAGGTGCCGGTTACTGTGGTAGTCTATTGGTTCCTCAATTACTTTCACGTGGCTACAAGGTCACTGTCTATGACATCATGTATTTTGGGAATGATTTTCTACCAAATGAAAATTCAAATCTCAACATTATCCAGGGTGATATCCGTGATACAGCTAGAATTTTAGCTACTTGCAAAGGCCATGATGCTTTTGTAAGCTTAGCCTGTATTTCCAATGATGCCAGCTTCGAGTTGGATGAACGCTTATCTACTAGCGTCAATCTTGATGCTTTTGAACCCATGGTTCTGGCAGCTAAGCAAGCAGGTATTAAACGATTTGTTTATGCATCCTCTAGTTCGGTGTATGGGGTCTCCGACAAACCAAATGTAACCGAAGAACATCCTTTGGTACCACTTACTCTCTATAACAAATACAAAGGGATGTGTGAACCGTTACTTCAGAAACATACTGATGACAATTTTGTTGGAGTCATTTTTCGACCGGCTACCGTTTGCGGCTATGCGCCACGTCAAAGACTGGATTTATCGGTGAACATTCTTACCAACCTTGCGGTTAACAAAAATAAAATCACTGTTTTTGGGGGTAATCAATTGCGTCCCAACCTTCATGTACAGGATTATTGTGACACCGTTGAGCTATTACTTAAGGTTCCATCTGAAAAGATTCAAAACGAGATCTTTAATGTTGGGTATCAAAACATGACCATTATGGAAATTGCACATTTAGTAAAGAAGGTTGTGCAAGAGGAGTTTCCTGATAAGAAAGAAATTGGAATTACAACCACTCCTAGCGATGATAATCGGTCATACCATATCAATTCTGATAAAATTAAACGTGTTCTTGGCTTCCAACCCACACACTCAACAGAGGATGCGATTCGCGGACTTTGCCATGCATTTCGGGATGGAAAACTACCTGATAGTTTTGATAACGATTTTTATTTCAATGTTAGACGTTTAAAACGACTTCAGGCCGTATGACTCCGAAACCTATCGCAATAGTCACGGGCGGTGCCGGTTTTATTGGCAGCCATATGGTTGATGTTTTACTCGATAACGACTTTGAAGTTCGTGTTATTGATAATCTTTCAGGCGGTCATGAGCGGAATCTCTCACATCGGGCTTCGGATCCATGGTTACATTTCGAGAAGAAAGATATTTGTTACTTAGAATCCGACAATAGTCTTTTTCATGGTGCAAAATATGTATTTCATTTTGCAGGCATCGGTGACATCGTGCCATCGATTGAACACCCGATTGCCTACATGCAAACCAACGTGCAAGGGACTGTGCGGGTGTTGGAAGCGGCACGGTCGGCGGGGGTTGACAAATTAATATATGCGGCCTCTTCCTCTTGTTATGGTCTTGCGACCACTCCAACCCGGGAAGACCACCCTATTGCACCACAATATCCTTACGCACTAAGTAAATATCAAGGCGAGCAGGCAGCCTTCCATTGGCATCAGGTTTATGGTTTGCCAGTAAATTCAATACGTATTTTCAATGCCTATGGAACTCGTGTGCGTACTACAGGAGTTTATGGTGCTGTGTTCGGAGTATTTTTAAAACAGAAACTATCAGGCAAACCTTATACAGTTGTAGGTGATGGTAATCAATCGCGCGATTTTCTCTATGTGACTGATGTTGCTCGGGCCTTTCTTGCTGCAGCACAAACGAAAAGAAGCGGTCAAGTTTATAATGTTGGCGCCGGTGCACCAAAGCGGATTAACCATCTCGTTGAATTACTCAGCGGTGAAGTGGTATATGTTCCTAAGCGACCAGGTGAACCGGATTGTACATGGGCCGATATTGGAAAAATTACCACTGAGTTGGCATGGCAGCCGAATGTAAACTTTGAAGAGGGTGTGTCAATGATGTTAGCGGAGATTGAAAACTGGAAAGATGCTCCGCTTTGGGATCCTAATTCTATTGAGAAAGCAACGCAAACCTGGTTTAAATATATGGGAAATAAAGATACAAAATGACGGCAGAATATTTCGAAAAATATCGCTATAAGTTGAAAACATTTTCTGAGCTAATTGATTTGATTGGTACATTTCCACGACAGAAAAAAGTTATTTTGTGTCATGGTGTTTTTGATGTTGTCCATCCAGGGCATGTCCGTCATTTAGCCTATGCAAAAACAAAAGCTGATATTTTAATAGCATCTATCACATCCGATCGTTATATCAAAAAAGGTATTTATCGCCCCCATATTCCGGAAGGACTTCGTGCATTAAATCTTGCTGCCTTCGAGATGGTTGATTATGTCATGATTGACGACCAGGAAACGCCACTGAGAACGCTTGTGGAACTCAAACCAGACTTTTTTGCCAAGGGATTTGAATATACATCAACGGGTTTGCCACCAGCAACACAGGAAGAAGCGGATATTGTTGAAAGTTACGGCGGGCAAATGATCTTTACACCTGGTGATGTGGTTTATTCATCATCTAAGTTTTTGAATCTCTCGCTTCCGCAAGTGCAATTAGAGAAACTATTGATCTTGATGCACGCGAACGAGATTACCTTTGAGGATTTACGCCAAACAATTCAAAAATTATCAAATTACCATGTACATGTAGTTGGAGATACAATCGTTGATTCCTATACGCGTACTACTTTTATTGGAGGGCAAACAAAGACCCCCACTTTTAGTGTGCTTTACCAAGGACGGGATGACTATATCGGTGGTGCAGGCATCGTTGCGCAACATCTTCGTGCGGCAGGAGCAAAGGTAACATTCTCCACTGTTCTTGGAAATGACCACATTAAGGATTTTGTTATTGAAGGATTGCAAGAGTCTGGTGTCCAGATTATCCCGATTATTGATTCGACCCGACCTACTATTCAAAAAAATGCTATCATTTCTGGTGGATATAGGCTCCTGAAAATCGACACTCTTGACAACCGACCGATTTCGGAAGATATCCTTCAGAAACTTACAGAATCGATTCAGCATTCATCTGCAAATGCGATGGTTTTCAGTGATTTTCGCCACGGAATTTTTAACCGTATGAGCGTGCAAGCTCTGACTCAAGCAATTCCAGATAGAGTTTTTCGGGTTGCCGATAGTCAAGTTGCAAGTCGTTGGGGAAATATTACTGAGTTTAAAGAATTTGATTTAATCACTCCTAATGAACGCGAAGCTCGTTTTGCATTAGGCGATCAAGATTCAACAGTGGGACGGCTTGCCAGTTTGTTACAGGAATCTTCCGGCTACAAGAACTTAATTCTTAAATTGGGCGATCGAGGTATTTTCTGTGTCAACCAAAATTCGGAAATAAAAAATTCTTATTTTTCAATTGATTCTTTCGCCGGTAATGTTGTGGATGCTGTTGGTGCAGGTGACGCGTTGCTTGCATATGCTACACTGACCATGTTGGCTACGGGTTCCTTAGTTATGGCAGGTATCATCGGGTCAATGGCCGCTGCCTATGAATGCGAGTACGACGGAAATATTCCAATCCGACCAGAGAATTTGCTTTCAAAAATTGATGCAGTTGAAAAAAAGATCAATTACAACACAAGCACTATCATATGAGAGTAATAGTTGCAGGTCTCGGTGTACAAGGCTACAAACGTCGCAAACATGCTGGCAATGATTTTATTGCCAGCGTTGATCCCGTTAATAAAGAAGCAGAGTATCGGAATATAGAAGATGTACCTTTGGGTAATTACGATGCTGTCCTCGCTTGTATCCCTGATGAGCCGAAAGTTGAGATTTTGCGTTATGCACTAGCCAATGGCAAGCATGTACTTGTGGAAAAACCACTTTGGGCTGCCCATGATGAGGAAATAATTGAGTTGGAACAACTTGCACGGACAAAAAAAGTTGTCTGCTATACTGCTTATAACCACCGTTTTGAACCACACTATATTGCAATGCGTGATCTTATTGCTTCCGGTAAATTAGGAAAAATCTATTCTTGCCGTATGTTTTACGGAAATGGTACAGCAAGGTTGGTGCGTGATAGTATTTGGCGTGATCAAGGTGACGGTGTGTTACCCGATCTTGGATCACATTTACTCGATACGTGCCGTTTTTGGTTTGGTTATGAATTGGGAGAATTTAAGTTGACTGCTGCCCATAATTTTGAAAATATTGCTCCTGATCATGTCATCATTAGTTCGGAAGAAAATCAACCGCGGATCGAACTGGAAATGACTCTATGTATGTGGCGCAATCACTTTACATGTGATATTCTGGCTGAGAAAGGAACAGCCCATATTGAGTCACTATGTAAGTGGGGACCAACTACCTTTTCACATCGTGTGAGAGTACTCCCATCAGGTAGGCCGCCAGAAACGAAAGTGACTCTTATCCAAGAGGATTCTACTTGGGCAGGTGAATATGATCACTTCAAGCAACTTGTAAAATCAAATACAATTACTGATCTCTCTAATGACCTTTGGATTCAAGCCACTATTCGCAAACTTGGTTCATCAATAAAAACTAACAAAAAAAAATAGATGGCTAAAAAAGCAAATAGTAATCCAAGTCCGATACATTCTGAAAATCAAAAACCGTTGATCGGTTTCGCCGGGCTCACCCATCTAGGACTTAACTCAGCAGTTGCCAGTGCTGCCCGAGGTTTTCAGGTAGTTGCCTATCACAATGATTTTACATTAGTAAAGCAGCTTAGCAACGGAATCCCCCATGTGGTTGAGCCTGGTCTGCCAGAACTTTTAACAGAACATCATGAACGATTGATTTTTAGCAACGATTCAAAAAGTCTCTCAAATTGCGATATCGTCTACATCGCTATAGATGTACCGACAGATGATCAAGGCACAAGCGATTTGACTCCAATATATGGCATGGTGAAGACAGTTACTGCTGTTATGCGCACTGATTCTCTTTTGGTGATTCTTTGTCAAGTTCCGCCCGGATTTACGAGGCAAATAGAATGGCCGGCAAAACAATTGTTTTATCAAGTTGAGACATTGGTCTTTGGTCGAGCTGTTGAACGCGCTGTATATCCAGAACGTTTCATTTTAGGCTGCGCCAACCCAGGGCAACCGCAAGATGAAAGACTTCTCATTTACCTGAAAGCCTTCGAATGCCCGATTCTTCCTATGCGCTATGAGAGCGCCGAATTAGCAAAGATTTCTATTAACATGTGTCTCGTAGCTTCAATAAGTACTGCAAACACGCTCGCGGAAATATGTGAACACATTGGTGCCGATTGGTCTGAGATTGTGCCGGCGCTTCGCCTTGATAAACGCATTGGTCAATTTGCCTATCTAAGTCCCGGGCTGGGAATTTCCGGTGGCAATTTGGAAAGAGATCTCGCGACGATATTGCGCTATGCAGAGAAACACAACACGGATGGCGGTGTTGTAGCGTCATGGGTAAAAAATTCTGATCACCGGAAAGATTGGGCATGGGATATGTTCAAGAGCCTTGGACTTGACAAGAAGATGACTATTCGGATAGCCATATTGGGCCTTACTTACAAGGAAAATACTCATTCCCTCAAAAACTCTCCCTCACTTATTTTTTTGGCACATTTATCTAATTATAAAGTAGTGGTATTTGATCCGGCAGCATCGCTAGAAGCCACAAGTTCAAAAGTTCTTCGTACAAATACTGCGCTTGAGGCTATAAAAGGAACCGATGTTTTGGCGATCATGACGCCCTGGGCTGAGTTTCGCCAGATTTCACCTGATACTCTTATGCAGAACATGAATAGTCGAATTGTCTTAGATCCATACAGAATGTTGGATGGAATAGCCTTGAGGGCAAATGGATTTGTGTACGCAACACTGGGAACATCTTTTAAAGGTTAAATTATGTTGACACATCTTAACACTGAGCCAGTCTTGCCTTCCCGTGTTGTCATATTGGGTGCAGGTGGTTTTATTTCCTCAGCTGCACAACGTAAAATTGAGGAGAATAATATTCCGGTTTTAGCGTTAACTCAGGCAATGCTAGATTTAACGCATAAGAATGCCAGTGATCGATTAGCAAGCTTATTGCTTGCTAACGATGTTCTCCTATTTGTTGCTGCTATAGCGCCGGTTAAGTCCGAGGCAATGCTAATAGAGAATCTACGGATTGGCGAAACAGTCTGTAATGCATTGAGAAAGATTGCTGTAGGTCATGTAATTTATATTAGTTCCGATGCGGTATATGCTGATAGTAATACACCTCTGACGGAGCGTTCCTGCGCACAACCCGGATCTCTTCATGGAATAATGCATTTGGCGCGAGAGGTTATGCTTGCAAACGCATGGCATGGTCCGCTTTGCTTTTTGCGTCCAACTTTAATTTATGGCAAGGATGATCCGCACAATGGTTATGGCCCAAATCGTTTTCTAAGGCTCGCTGTTAATGGAGAAGAAATTGTGCTTTTTGGTGAGGGAGAGGAGCGACGAGATCATGTGTGGGTGGAAGATGTTGCCGAGCTATTAATTCGTGTATTGATACATCGAAGTACAGGTATTCTCAATATCGCGACTGGAAACGTAATGTCTTTCCGTGAGATCGCTGAACTGGTTGCACGATTGACAGGTCATTCACCAAACATCAAAAGCACGCCAAGGATTGGACCAATGCCTCATAATGGATACCGACCGTTTAATATCGAATCTACGTATTTAGCATTTCCGGATTTTCGCTATACATTCCTGTCCGAAGGACTTCGATCTATTGCTGATTCAGATTCTATTTTAGAGAAATTAAATTGAAGGAAAATTCATCAATCCTTTTTTCCCAAAACACAGTTGAAACAATTTGTGCAGTGGTTCTTCTAAACTCAGTTGGCGATGCCCTCCTTCAGTTGCGTGATGAAAAACCTGATTTATCAGCGTCTGGTCTATGGGTTTTTCCAGGTGGGCATAAGGAACCTGAAGAAGATATTCAAACTTGTGCTGAACGAGAATTTTTCGAAGAAACCAATTACCATTGTGGGAATTTACGTTGGCTTATGCAGATTGTAGATTCTTTCTTATGTCAGAATCAAATGATCCTTCATATTTTTTGGGATCATTACGACGGTCAAAGTGCTATTATTTGTCAGGAAGGACAAGCTTTGGAGTTTATTTCGCGCGAACGAGCATTGGATATTGCTATGCCAGCCTATCTTGTTGCGATTTGGGATCTTGTCAGACTGACATCAAAAAATTCTAAGTAATAATTCTTTTTAGTGGAAAATTTTATTTTAAGAATCGAATAAATGAAAGTTCCTTATACCGCATTTGACATAATGAATGCACCTATTCGACAGCAATTGATAGCGGCTTTTGAAAACGTCATTGATAGCGGACGTTATATTCAAGGTCCAGAGTGCGCTGCGTTCGAACAAGAGTTTGCTTTATTTTGTGACACTCCTTTTGCATCAGGAACCTCTAACGGTACAGACTCATTATATTTAATTCTTCGTGCCATAGGTGTCGGTCCAGGTGATGAAGTAATAACCGCTCCTAATTCCTTTATCGCATCTGCTTCGACAATTGCTCTAGTTGGAGCAAAGCCGGTTTTCGTTGACGTAACTGAGGATTTGAATATCGATCCTGACAAAATTGAAGAGGCGATTACGCAACGAACAAAGGCCATTGTCCCAGTCCATCTCACTGGACGTCCGGCTAAATTGGTTAAAATAAATCAAATAGCTAAAAAGCATAATCTTTTTGTTCTTGAAGACGCCGCTCAATCAGTTGGCGCAAAGCTCAAAGATAAACGGGTTGGGAGCTGGGGAGATGCAGCAAGTTTCAGTTTGCATCCTTTGAAAAATCTCCATGCTTTTGGAGATGCAGGTATCATCACAACAAAAGATACCGGACTAATTGAACGATTCAACATAAGTAAAAACCATGGACTACGAAATCGTGATCAATGTGATTTCTGGAGTTTCAACTGTCGGCTTGACGAGTTGCAGGCAGCATTGCTGCGTATTCAATTGCGGGAATTGGAGCGTTGGACTAAAGAGCGCCGTGAACTGGCTTTTCGTTATAATCGACTATTGGGAACCTTCGTCAAAGTGCCGTTAGAAGCACCAAATGAATTTCATGTTTATCAAACCTATGTGGTTTTAGCAGAGCATCGGAATGAGTTACAAAAATTCCTACGTGAAAATGGCGTGGAGGCGTTAGTGCACTATCCAACCCCAATCCATATGCAACCTGCAGCAGCTGGTTTGAACTATAGGCCAGAGGATTTCCCCGTAACTCTCCAACTAAGCAAACGAATTATAAGTTTACCACTCTATCCGGGACTCACACATGAGCAGCAGGATTTTGTTGTTGATCTTATCGGTACCTTTTACAAAAAGTAAATAATATAATATGAAAGTACCATACAATTATCTCCCGATGCAATTCTTAAACCATGATGCTATAATTGCTGAGTGGGAAAAACTAATCCTTTCAACAGAATTTACATTGGGCTCATATGTTGAAAATTTTGAAAAGGAATTTGCTAAATTTATAGGATGTAAGCACGTAATCGGAACAAACACAGGGACAGATGCGCTTATTCTCGCATTAAAAGCATTAGGGATCGGACCTGGAGACGAAGTAATTTCTGTACCGACAACTTTTTTTGCAACGATCGGAGCAATTATCGCTGTTGGTGCCCGACCTGTTTTTGTGGATATCGATGATCGCTATCAAATAAATGCACACCTAATTCCAGCAGCAATATCTTCAAAAACAAAAGCAATCCTACCTGTTCACTGGGGAGGTGCAGCGCCTGATATGAAAGCTATCATGAATCTGGCAAACAGTCATGGGCTCAAGGTAATTGAAGACGCTTGTATGGCGCCTGGGGGAAGGATCAATAATCAGCGTTCAGGAACTTTTGGTCATGTCAACGCCTGGAGTATGCACCCTTTAAAACCACTTAATGTAATGGGAGATGGCGGGATGGTAAGCACTGACAACGATGACCTTGCAGAATGGATGCGAATGTATAGAAATCATGGCATGATTAACCGTGATCACAATAGTATTTGGGGAGTAAATATGAGATTACAACCTCTGCAGGCTATAGTGGCCAGCTACATCCTCAAGACAGTGGATGAAACTGTTAAGGCACGAAATAAAAACGCACAAATGCTAGATGACGGACTCAAAACTTTAGCTCCTTTTGTCAAGATACCTCCCAGACCGAAGTGTTACAGGGATACTTTCAGCCTCTATATGGTAAGATTTGAAAAGCGTGACGAATTAGTTAAATATTTAAATGAACTAGGAATTGAAGTAAAAATACATTACCCAATTCCTTTGCATTTGCAAAAAGCTGCAAAACCACTTGGTTATAAAGAAGGGGACTTTCCTGTTTCCGAAGCATATGCGAAGGAAGTTCTTACGATTCCGGCGCATCAATTCATTACACCTGAGCAAATAGAATATATTCTTGAACACATACGGGATTTTTACATCAAAAATCCTAGTTTTTACATAGAAAAAATAAGACAATAAAAATATTATTATCATTGGAAGATAGTATGGCAAATAAATTACAACAACCACCAGATTTTAAAATAGCTGATTCAAAGAAGCGTTGCCGGAAGATAAGGCGGCGCATTTTAGAAATTTCTCAGCTTCATGGTGCTATTCATATCGGCGGGTCATTTTCCTGTTTGGAAATGGTAGACGTAATTTATTATGGACTCATGAGACGGACTAACGATGGTGATTTTCACGACAGTTTTATCTTGTCTAAGGGACATGGTTGCATGGTTCTCTATGTGGTCCTTGAGCAATTAGGTATCCTGCCTACTGAAGATATTGAAAAATACTGCACTGCAGATGGTCGACTGGGAATGCATCCTGACCGAGGTACTCCCGGAATTATTACTTCTACAGGTTCCTTGGGGCACGGGCTTGGAATGGGGGCAGGACTGGCTCTATATGAAAAAGTTACTCATGGTGATCGTGATATATTTGTTGTGATGTCTGATGGGGAATTGCAGGAAGGATCTGTCTGGGAGATTTTCTTGCAAGCGCCAGCCTTGAGACTCAATCATCTAATAGGAATCGTGGACTACAATAACCTGCAATCGATGGACTTCACGACGAACACACACCCAAATTTTTATCCCATCGTTGAAAAAGTGAATGCTTTTGGCTGGGAAGCTGTTGAGGTAGATGCTCATAATCAGGAGGCAATTTACCATGCAATTTCTACGCGTTCTCGTAAAAAACCTTTCTTGCTAGTTGGAAAATCTGTTAAGGGTAAAGGGGTAAGTTACATGGAAAACAAACCGATATGGCACTACCGATCACCGAATAAAGATGAGTTTAAACAGGCCATGCAAGAACTTTCAGATTAGTCCAATACAATAGATTAGCATTAACTCATAATAATTTTATTAAAAGAAACCTTTCAAATGAGAGACACTTTTTCTTACACACTGCACGAAGTCGCAAAAAGGGTTCCGAATATTTTTATCATCGTAGCCGATATTTCGCCTGCAGCAAGCATGGAACCTTTTAGGAAGGAATTTCCCGACCGATTCTATAATGTCGGAGTTTCCGAACAGTCGATGATATCTTTATGCACTGGTTTGGCTTTGCGAGGATGCCATCCTTTTGCATACACAATTGCCCCATTTGCAATCTACCGTCCATTCGAACACATAAGGGTAGAACTTTGCTACCAGAACCTGCCGGTAACCATTGTCGGAATAGGGGCAGGAGTAGCGTATTCAGTAAGTGGAGCTACACACAATGCAATTGAAGATATAGGTGTAATGAGCGCTTTACCCAATATGTCCATCATAGCACCTTGCGACCCGGAAGAATTGAAACCTGCTATTTGGGCATGTACAAATCAAAAAGGACCTGTATATCTTCGATTAGGAAAGTCCGGGGAACCAGTCCTGACTAGAAATGCCCCTGAACCATTTGAGTTTGGAAAAATTCGAAAAATCAAAGCTGGTTCTGGAGTGGCTGTCGTGGGATATGGACCAATTCTCTCGATGGCATTTGAAGCTGCTGAGCAGCATCAAATGAAAACTGGTGTAGAAGCAGCTATTTTCTCAGCGCATACTCTCAAGCCCCTAGACACCGAATGCATAAAATCTATTCTGAGTGAATATGAAAGGGTCATCATTTTAGAAGAGACTACTCCTTCAGGAAATCTTGCAGGGCAAATAAAGCAGATTGCTTGGGATTTACATGCAAATTGTAGAATACGGTCTCTCGGCTTGATAGATCAGTTCATAAAATGCTATGGCACCAAAACAGAAGTACTGGCAGCGCATGGTGTAACAATGAACGCCCTTCTCGATCAATTTATTAATTAATAAAAAATTTTAAGGAGTTAAGGAATGAAAGAAATTAATTTCATGGAGAAACTCCATAAAAGTACAAAGCGAGATTACACTGAGAGAATTGTCAAATATGACAAGGCTCAATGTGCTGAAGTTTCTTGTAAATTCGGAAAGGATTATTGGGACGGAGACCGACGATACGGTTATGGTGGTTATAAATATATGGATGGATATTGGAGGCCAGTTGCTGAGGCAATGGTGAACCATTACAAATTACAAGAAAATGCTAGGATTCTCGATATAGGGTGTGGAAAGGGATTTTTACTTTATGAAATTACTAAAATACTACCCAAAGCGGAAGTGTACGGTATTGACATTTCCAATTACGCAGTTGAAAACGCCAAGGAAGAAGTAAAACCAAGAATTAAAGTCGGGAATGCAATTTCGCTACCATTCGAAAACAACTCGTTCGATTATGTATATGCCTTAGGGTGCATGCATAATCTATATAATTTCGAGTTGTTTAAAGCTCTCAAGGAAATGGAACGGGTTGGCAAACAGAATAAATACACGATGCAGGAATCGTATCGCAATGAAACAGAGAAAATAAATATGTGCAATTGGCAATTAACTCAACACTCATTCTATAGCATCCAAGAGTGGATTTGGTTTTTTGAACTGGCAGACTACACAGGTGATTATGGATTTATTTTCTTTGAATAATGAAGAAAATCTATCAAGATAATATTATTTTAATTTTAATTTATTTCTTTTCGTGTCTAATATACAAAAGCTTGTTTCAGTTTTTAAGATGTGATTTGAGCTGTCACTGCCTCGGAGCTTGCTCCGAAACAGTATAATAAGGACGACTAATCTAATAGTATGCGAAATCCCTAAAACATATTTACATACAAAGGAATACTCCCAATTTTGAATAAAAATGTCTACTTGAGTATTTTGTCTCCAGATGATCTGAATTTCATTAGGCAAAAAATGTCATGCCCGTGGATACAACTGACGTAAAAACAGGAAATATATTTTTACACCTAATGTTATTTAAAAACCAGTTGTGTATTATCAAATTAAATCTGAGCAAGTTTGTATAACACAACAACCTTGTGAAACCTGACTTCAAGCTAATTAAGCTTCATACAAGAAAAAAAATAATCAATGGTGGACAATGTATACTGAAAAGCATGCTTTACATAAACGTCAAGAATCTTATCGTCCTGGACAGTTACGGACCGTGTCTGTGGATGTGACACCGAAGTGCAATATGAATTGTCCTCATTGTTATGCTGAAACATTTCGGAAAGCCACCACTGTAGATATTGATGTGCTCGTTGCTGCCCTCAAGGAATTTCATGATCTTGGCGTTTTCCATTGGGTCCTTCAAGGTGGCGAACCGATTGTTGATATTAAGAGATTGGAAGCCGTGTTGCGCGGTTGTAATCCCGATGAGAGCTACATAACTGTAGTAAGTAACGGTTGGCAGATGACAAACGATTGTATTCATTGGTTGAAACAACTTAAAGTTGACAAAATCGCGTTTAGTTTGGACTCTGGAATTTCCAATGAGCATGATGCCATTCGTCTCCCCGGATCATTCATTAAGGTATGTAATGCGGTTGACAATGTATTGGCGGAGGGACTGCATACTTCAGTTTCGATTACCGTAACACGCAATAGTCTTTATTCAGAGGGCTTTAATGCTGCTCTTGCGTTTGCCCAGAACCGTAAGATACGTGTTGATATTCAGATCGCGGAACCGGTTGGTAAATGGGATGGTAAGAAGGATTTTCTTGTTCGTCCTCAAGATGCCGCATATCTGAAGAAACTGCAGCAGGAGTTACCTCCTAGTACGAATGGCCAACGGGCAATTCATCGAGATATTTACACTGGGAATCGAGACCATTGTCCTGCAGGCACCGAATTCATGGCGATCTCATCCGACGGACATGTGTTACCTTGTAATTTCCTGCAATATTATTTGGGAAGGATTGGAGAGTTCTCCATCAGAGAAATGCGTGATGCGATTATCTCAAGTCCGTGGTTTGATGGTACTCAACCGCGTTGCATTTTAGGAGAGGATGGCAATTTTATTGATTCATTTATAATGCCATATAAGGATATACCTAAGCCACTTGATGCATATGCTATATTTAGTATCAAACAACCAGGAGGTCATAGTAGATGACTGAAAGTTTTGACGGATTTAAAAAGACAGGACTTGATTCCGAGATTGAGCAACGAATTGCGGACCATATGGCGAAATACAACATTTCAAGTTCTGATGCTGTAAAGCACTTTCCGGTTTTAGCTCGTCGTCAACTGCTTAAGCGTTTCTTGTCTCATGTAGAGCTCTTCAAAATGACGCTTAGCATTCCTGGCGATATTGTCGAACTGGGAGTTTTCCGCGGACTTGGTTTGATGACGTGGGCCAATTTATTGGAATCCTATTGTATAGGTGACCGCACTAAAACCGTTTATGGTTTCGATAACTGGGAGGGATTCACGGAGTTGTCACCTGAAGACGGAAAAGACGAAGCACAAGGTCAAAAGATTGTGGGAGGTTTTTCTCCCCATCAATATTACAGGGAACTAATTGATGCCATCGCGATATTTGATAAAGATCGTTTTATCCCTTGGAAGCCGAGAATTAAGCTGGTGGTTGGGAACATTGAGCAGGTTGTGCCAAAATTTTGTGAGGATAACCCTGGGATACGCTTTTCATTAGTACACTTCGACTGCGATTTATATAAACCTACAAAAGTTGCATTAGAGGTGTTGTGGCCGCGTATTCAACGTGGTGGTGTGATAATTTTTGATGAATATGGTATTCCCGAATGGCCTGGAGAAACTAAGGCCGTTGATGAGTTACTCGAAAAACATCCGGAATTGCACTTACAGACCTTTGATTGGACCAATGTTCCTGCCGCGTATCTAATAAAACCATGAGTAATTCAGCAAGCTGTCACTATTGTGGATCAAGTCGGATTGTTGAGATTGTAGATTTTTCTGGACTGCACCGGGTAACATCCGATTGTAAGCCATGGCGGTCAGGTGGCCGACTTGGATGGTGCCAGGACTGTGGGTTTCCTCAGACAATCATTGATGATGCATGGCGAGCTGAAGTTAGTCTTATCTACAATAATTTCACGGTGTATCACCAATCTAACGGTCTAGAGCAAAGTGTCTTTGACCTCGTAACCGGGAAGCCGAATCTGCGATCGGACTACTTACTACAAAAACTGTCATCGGAACTTGACTTAGATTCGGTTGGACATCTACTCGATGTTGGCGCTGGGAATGGTAATTTTCTTAAAGCGTTTCACCGTATCCGGCCTAATTGGAATCTGTCTGCCTCTGAATGGGACGACAAAGGCCTTCCCGATTTGAAACAAATTCCAAGATTTATTCAACTGTATACAGGGGAATTTAAGCATATTGGTGACACTTTTGATTTACTGTCTCTTATTCATACCCTGGAACACCTTCCTCAACCACTTGCAACCTTATGTACTTTACGCGGTCTTATTAAGCCAGATGGATTTATTTTTATTCAGGTTCCTGACTGTTCGATTAACCCATTTGCTCTGTTAGTCGCTGACCATTGTTCCCATTTTAATTTATCTAGTTTACGTATTCTAATTGAGGCAGCGGGCTTTGAGGTGATAACAGCAAACAATCAATGGATTCCAAAAGAAATTTCTCTATTGGCTAGACCTAAGACACATCAGACGAGATTGCACTTACCACAAGAGCAGAGTCAATACTTGATCCATCATGTAAACTGGATTAAACTTATCGTTCACCAAGCCAAACAGGTAGCAGCTTCTCGGTCACTCGGAATATTTGGTACTTCGGTTGCTGCTACTTGGCTGTGGAGTGAACTCATATCCCAAGTTAAGTTTTTTGTCGATGAAGACCCTTCTCGTTTGGGGCGAACTCACTGTGGGCTGCCAATCCTTACGCCCGCTCAAGTTGATCAGGACGCTGCTGTTTATCTATGTCTTGCGCCCAAGGTTGCCGAGACCGTTCAAGCACGCCTCTCAAGCCAAATCCCACATATCATTATGCCTCCTTCGTTTTCCAATGGATATTAGACAAACCAATTCGATTCTTGTTGTCGGAGGGGGGTCAACTATAGGTCGCAGTTTGGTAATGTCCTATGAGACTGATTCAAAGTCAATTTGGCAAACAACTCGTCATCGTAGTAAAGTGAATGATCAGTGCCTATTTCTTGATCTGTCTGATAACGAGGATTGTTGGTTTTTACCATATACACAAATTAGAACAGCAATCATTTGTGCAGCAGTTACATCACATGAGCAATGTCGGAACTTTCCGGAGTTTAGTCGGAGAATAAATGTTGATCGCACAGTAGCACTTGCCACTAGCCTGACTAATGCTGGAGTTTTTGTGATCTTCCTCTCGAGTAATGCAGTTTTCAATGGTGAGACGCCTTTTGCAGGATACATAGACCCAATCAATCCCCAAACTGAGTATGGTCGTCAGAAAGCAGACACAGAAGAGCAACTCTTGAAATTGGGGGATAAAGTCGCAATTGTGCGATTTAGCAAAGTAATCACTCCGGAAATGCCGCTGATAAAAAGATGGATTTGGGATTTGAAGGCTGGAAAAGTGATTCATCCTTTTTTCGATATGGTGATAGCACCAGTACCAATTGGATTCGCTGTGGCGGTGTTGCAAAAAGTTGCTTTTGAACATGTTCCGGGAATTATCCAAGTTTCGGCAAATCAGGATGTGACGTATGCTGACCTTGCTCGGTATATTGCGTATAAGTTGGGTTCTGATAAAGAGTTAGTCAAACCAATTTCATACTTGGATGTTAGACATACGTATGCACCGAAAAACACTACTCTCGATTGCAGTCGATTGTTTGAGTTGGGTATCTTTCCCCCTGATCTGTGGACAGGTGTAGATAATACATTTGAGTTTAGTAAAGTATAGATCAAGTAAATCTATATTTGCTTTTCATGCTCAACATTCACCTGCCAGCGCTGGATATCTTCATGACCATAATAATAGCATAAACTTATTTCTGGAAAAATGATTAATCCAAACTTATGAGTATTTTAACTTTTATTCAACGACAGATATTTGATTTACAGCAGGGCGGACATGCTGAATTATTCAGAAAGATGAAGATAGCCTTGCGGATTCTCTCCAAGTCGTTATTGTACTTTTTTCTAGGGATTCTGAGTATCCCGGCTATGTTGGCAATCCGTCTGATCAGGCCATGGTTGCTGGTGCGATGGGGTGGCTTGATTAGTTCGAGAATTGGTCACTTCGCCGCTAATACAGAGTTGTACTTCTGTGAGCGAGACGCTAACATTAATAAACCCATGCAGCGCTATGTGGATATTTTCTATATGGCTCATAAGCCTATCTGCAATCAGCAACTAGCGTCCATGTGGGAACGGGTTCTCCGTGTCTGGCCTACTTGGATTATTGCTCCCATCGCCCAAGTCAATCGACTGATTCCCGGCGGTCTTATACACGAGATTGGAAGTAACACCCAATTTGATCGGGATGTTCACAATCTGCTGAATCGATTCCCGCCACATCTAAAATTTACTTCTGAAGAAGAGACTCGCGGCGAGGCTTATCTGCGTGCGATGGGAATACCGACCGAGTCCCCTTTTGTCTGTTTGACTATCCGTGACAGTTCATATCTGAACATTAATCAACCGGGTGATTGGAGTTATCACAATTATCGCGACAGTAATGTACAAAACTTTGTTCTGGCTGCTGAAGAGCTTGCTAAGCGCGGTTACTTTGTAATCCGAATGGGGGCAATCGTCCATGAAACTTTAAAAAGTGCACACCCGCAAGTTATTGACTATGCTACCAATGGTATGCGGAGTGAATTTCTTGATATTTATCTGGGGGCAAATTGTGATTTCTGTATTTCGGTTGGAACCGGTTTCGATGCCATTCCATATATATTCCGTCGGCCAATCGTATACGTAAATTTTGTACCACTTGGATATTTAGGTACTTATGTAAAGCAAGCACTTTGTATCCCTAAGCACCATATTCTGAAGAATGACGATAGAGAGCTTACACTCAGCGAAATATTCACTAGGGGCGTTGGTTTCAGCTTATTTACTTCGGATTTCGAATCTAAAGGCATACAACTCATTGAGAACACCCCCGAGGAAATTCGCGATGTTGTAATTGAAATGGCAGAGCGGTTGAACGGCACTTGGCAGCCTGACGAAAATGATGAATCTCTTCAGAAACGTTTCTGGGATATCTTTCCTACCGAGGTTGTAGACCCTAGTAACAGACGACCTTTACACGGCGAGATCCGGTCCCGCTTCGGTGCGCATTTCCTTCGCAACAATCGTGAATTTTTGAAATAAAACCGAAAACAATTCATACGCCCAAGACCAAGTACACTACACAATCGAATCTGTGAAAAAACCTTCCAGCATTGTTTCCATATTCAGCGAGTTTTTGACCCGCTACCCGAGGCATTTTTGCCTGCTCTTCCTGCTCTTGGCGATAGAGGGCGCAGCGGCTGCGATGTCGGTGTTGGCGATAGTGCCCATGGCGGATTTCCTGGTTGATCCATCCCTAAAATCGGCCAGCTTGATCACCAACTTTGTAATCAGGATATTTTCCGAAGTCGGGATGTCACCAGGTTTCTGGTTATTTGGCATTTTCTTTGTAGGCCTGAATTTCATTAAAGGCACGATGGGGGTCGTAATTCGCTATACGATTCTGCGAATCAAATACGCTGTGGTACGCGGGCTTTTTGGTGATGCGTTGCATTCCTTCTTTAAAGCCCGTTGGGAATTTTTCAGCGGCTCGGATCAGGGGCGATTGCTTAATACGCTCAACAAGGAACTCAACAACATTGGGGACACACTCGGTCATTTGGCAACCCTGCTGGCTCAGATCGTTCAGGTAGTTATCTACCTAATTGTACCGGTGTCGTTAAATGCCCGTCTTACATTTACGACACTGGGACTTGCAGTGCTTTTTGGAGTGCCATTCATGTTCCTTAATAGCATCGGCTATCGATTGGGTAAGCGTAACACCGAGACCGCCAATGTGCTTATGGGAGTTTTGAGTGAAGTAATGAGCGCAGCACACCTGATCCTCGGTTTTGGCCGTCAGAGTCTGGCAAAAGAACGCTATCTGAACGCCTTCGATCAACATGTGCATGTCACCCTGCGCTCGCAAACACTTAGTACAGCGGTACCAAATTTTTTCCAACCCTTGGGGATGTTGGCTGTTGTGGTGGCTATAGGCTTTGGGATTCAACAAGAAATGCACTTCTCTGAAATGGCCGCCGTCATGTGGAGTTTGCTGGCCGTGTTACCGATTCTGGCAACATTGCTTCAGAGCAACATCACCGTCAGTAATTTCTTACCCAGCTATGAGCAGCTTGCATCACTTCGTGAAAAAGCGGCTGAGTTCGAGGAGGTCGAAGGGAAGCGCATCTTTGCTCAGTTAGAGCGTGACATTCAGCTCAAAGACCTGGACTTCACCTTTCCGGGGCGATTACAGACCTTGACGAATGTAAATATACAAATTCGAAAAGGTCAGATGACGGCTTTAGTTGGTGAATCTGGCTCGGGTAAATCGACGGTGACAGATCTTGTTCTGGGCTTGCAGATTCCTGAAAAAGGACAAGTTCTGATCGATGGGGTGCCACTTGGTGAGTGGAAACAAAACAGTTTTCGGGAACGAGTAGGCTATGTGCCGCAGGATCCGCTGCTGTTTCATGCCTCAATTCGGGATAATCTGCTTTGGTCGTTCGAACAGGCTACCGAAAACGATCTTTGGGAAGCCCTGCGTCTGGCGAATGCGGAGAGCTTCGTCAAAGAACTGCCCCAAGGTATCGATACTGAGGTTGGCGACCGCGGTATTCGTCTTTCCGGTGGTCAGCGCCAGCGTATTGCACTCGCCCGGGCGTTGCTGCGCAAGCCGGAGTTACTGATCCTCGATGAAGCAACTAGCGCGCTGGATTCTGAATCGGAAAAGCTCATCCAGAAGTCAATTGAGAGGGTGGCCCGTGACACGACTATTCTGATCATTGCTCATCGACTCTCAACGATAGCGAAAGCGGATCAGGTATATGTCATACGACAAGGCATGGTGGTTGAGGAAGGCCCATTCAGTGTACTGAGCGCCATACCTGGAAGCATTCTAAATACCATGATCGCCGCCCAGCAACCGTTGGAGCAGGAGAGGCAGACAGAAGCAGCGGGGTAACTTCTAAACGTGCACAAACAAATTGATGTATCGGTACTAAAACATTAATTTACGGATGAGTGAAAATGAATATTGAGATGTATAGAATATTTTTCAATATTCAACAAGAACACTGGTGGTTTGTAACCAAGAAGAGTATCGTTTTAGATACCATAAGTAAATACCTGCCTGCAAACATTAATCATAGAATTCTTGATATTGGGTGTGGGAGTGGTCTAATGCTAAATTCTTTAGAAGCAATTGGACAAACCTATGGCATGGACATGTCAGATGATGCAATCAATTTCAGTAAAGAATTATTTAATGGAAAGGTAGAAAAGGGATTCTTGCCAAACCAAATACCATATGATAATAATTTCTTTAATCTTATTACTGCATTGGATGTAATTGAGCATATAGATCAAGATGTTGAGTCCTTGAAGGTGATGCACTCATGCCTCGCTAAAGATGGAAAGGCGATTATTACGGTACCAGCATATATGTTTTTGTGGTCAGCGTTTGATGAGATGAACCAGCATAAGCGCAGATATACTTTGACCGAGCTTAAAACAAAACTTTTAGATGCGGGGTATACGATTAAAAAAATAACTTATTTTAACACATTGCTTTTTCCTATTGTATATGCCGTTCGTATTTTAAATAATATTTTAAAGCGTAGTGGGGCATCGGATATTGAAATGCCAGGAAAAATATCGAATTACATTCTTAAAAAAGTGTTTGGTATAGAGAAGTATCTACTTAGATATATTAATCTTCCATTTGGAGTTTCAATCTTAACTGTAGTTGAAAAGTAACAAATGGTATATTGTTCTGGAGCAATAATATGAATATGATTATTGGAAATGGAGTGATTGCTAATCGTTTTATTGATTATTCTTTGCAGTCATCTTATCTGATTTTTGCTGGTAGTGTGTATGATTCAACTAGTCATGATGAAATAGCATTTCGTCATGAGGAAGAATCAATAAAAAATGCATTACTAAACAACCAGATGTCAGTTTTTGTTTATTTTAGTTCCTGCGATATTCTTGACTTAGACAAAGCTAATTCTCTTTATGTAAGGCACAAGATTCAAATGGAGAAGTTGATTCAAGATTCTGCAAACAAATATCTCATATTTAGATTACCACAACTGTTTGGATTATCAGATGAAAAAACAAGCATAGTTAACTACCTTGTTGATGCTATTGTTGAAGGTAAGAGCTTCGATCTTTGGCGAAATGCCGAAAGGAATCTAATTGATATTGATGATGTGCATCTAATTGTTGATTATATCCTCACTAACAAATTATATTCTAATCGAATAATTAATATCGCCTGTCCACATAATACTTCTATACTTGAGCTAGTACAATGTATGGAAAGTTATTTTTACCGTAGTGCCAAGTATAATTTAGTTGATAAAGGAGCAAGTTATTATATTGATATTTCTGAAACCTTAGAAATTATAACTAAGTTAAATATTAACTTTAAACAGGGCTATATACTAAAAGCGATCAACAAATATTTTCGTCATTTAATTAATAAGCCGTTGCTTTTATCGGTTATAGTACCAACCTATAACGAAGAACATGGTATTGAAGAATTCTATAGACGAACTAAGTATGTTCTTAAAATATTAGAACCTAGATTTGATCATGAAATTATTTTTGTAAATGACTTTAGTACTGATAATACTTTTGATAAACTTCAAGCTTTATCTAAAATTGATCGCTGTGTAAAATTAATAGATTTCTCGCGCAATTTTGGTAATCAGATCGCAATTACTGCTGGCATTGACTTTTCTCGTGGTGATCTTGCTATCATTATTGATGATGATTTACAAGATCCACCTGAAGTGATGCTTAATTTCATTGCGATGTGGAGCATCGGATTCAAAGTTGTCTATGGTGTGCGCCCTATAAGACAAGGTGTTAATGTGTTTTTTAAATTATTAGCTAAGATTTATTATCGTCTCATTAATAGATTAAGTGACACTAAAATTCCAAACGATACTGGCGACTTCCGCTTAATTGATCGGATGGTGATAGATAAACTAAAATTGATGAGAGAAGGAAACCGTTATTATCGAGGGATGGTCGCTTGGGTTGGTTTTTCTCAGATTGGTTGTACTTATGAACGAGACAAAAGATATGCCGGCAAGTCTACCTTTTCAATCAAAAATTACATTAATTTTGCAATACAAGGGCTAACATCGTTTACTGACAAGCCTCTATACATTGTCAGTTTATTAGGAGCATGTATTGCAGGAATCGGGTTTTTATTAGCAAGTATATTAATAGTTAACAAAATCATAGATCCTTCTATCTCCATCCGTGGCTGGACTTCACTTGTGGCCATTGCCGTGTTTCTTGGAGGAATTCAGCTTTTGTCAATAGGCACGATTGGGGTATATATCGGCATGATTTATAGAGAGGTTAAGGGTAGACCTTTATATATTATTGACAAAACTACCAATCTTAATGAATAAGAATAGTATCCATCGGTCGATTCCACGCATACGGTTTATTTGATAACCGTTCGCATTCGGACTGCATGCTGTTGATCATTCACACTTGGGATCAGATAAATTGTCAAAAAACCAGGTCTTTATGGAACTGACTATCCGCAGACGTATCGCCAGTTATTTGTTAATAAGTTCACTCGCTTTTATTGCAGTCTGCCTGTCAATGTTTCATGGTTGGGAAATGGGCGGAGAGTCTTGGGGTTATTGGCATTTTGCCAGAGTATTTGCAGAGACAGGCAGTTTTGTTGTTCCAGATCGAAGCCCCCTCTATACTCTTTATCTAATTCTATTTACTTGGATGCCATATCCTACTTCTGTTGCGGTTGAGTATTTAGTAACTACGAGCATTTGTGTGATTGTGCTTATTGTATTCTTTCGTCCGTATTTGGGCTTTTGGCTGGCGTTGCTTGCGGCCTGTATTTGGATTCCCTATTTACAGACGGCTGAGCCTCCAGTCCAGAAGTTAGCTTTGGCATGTAGCCTTATCGCGGTTTTACTCAGAAACAATAAAGCTGATAGATTTCGTTTAGTGTCTTCATATGCCTTTTTGATTTTGGCCTGTTTATTTCGGCAGACTTACATACTGTTGATTATTGTATTCCTATCCTCCGATATGCTTCGGACAATGCGCGGTAGCGGAATTAGGACTTGGTTTTCCTGGCGGCCAAAATTAGCGAGCGACTGGCCTATTATTCTAAGTATCGGATTGTTCTTCTGGTTTCTATTTGCCCAGTCACTCTCACCGTGGAACAATGTGGGGTTTACAAATACCGAATGGTTCCCGGGCGATTGGAAGAGCATGGCAAGTGGCGCAGCTGTTCACGCCTTCAACTGGATCTATATTCTACTCAAATATGGAACGTTTGCCGGACACGATATTTATTTCACCAACATGGAAGCATTTGGTGGCGCAACAAACTATTTGGGCATGCTTCATGCAAACCCACAGGTGTTTTTCGAAATTATTGTCTGCAACTTAAAAGATGTGATTCCCACAATAATGCAATTTATATGGTTGCCAAAGACTGGCACTGAATTCATTGACTACTTCTTTATGGTTATCCTTTTTGTGGGAATAATCTACGGCGCTTTCCGTGCAGTACGTGATTGGCCCACAAAGATTCTATTTTTCAGCAGTTTGGCTCTGGTTGGCGTAACAGTCATATCCATTCCAAAATATCGTTACATGTTCCCCATGATCCCAATATTCATAATGGCTGCATCTTGGTATGGATCCATATTAGCCTCTTTATTAAAGAAGCTATATCCAACTACGGAAATGCTTCTTCAAAAAATGGCGCTTGCAGTTTTTGTTTTGGGAATAGTGTCGCTGCTTTTATTTCTTTCTTTTCTTTCAGACCCTGTAATTAAGTCTTTACATGTCATGGTTTTTCTGGCTGGCACAATCCTTGCAACTGTCCTCGCTGGTATACTGTTCGCTGTAGCGAGATTTGGTAAAGCCCATTTGAAGCAACAGATTAGCCGACTTGCACTAGCACTTCCAACCATATTGCTGCTGGGTATGTTTTCTAACGTGAATATCATAAGATGGGCGGAAATCTCGCACAATGTAGCAACTGATGTCGTCCATGGCAAGTTGCGACTGCTGGAAAACAGAGAAGTAGGTAGTATGAAGATCGCATATCCTAAACTCGTTGAAATTACTAAGAATTGCAAAGGAATTCTGTCCCTTGAGTCTACTTTTCTCGGTGCTTTTTTAGATATTCCGCAAAGCAGGGTATACGCAGTATGGGAAATTCCGCCATTTGGTGATTTAAAAAACTCCTCATATAAAGGGTTAAATCCCGACCGAATTGATTGTGTTCTTGTCTCTTCTGAATTGGCTTCAGGAGTTGGCGCTGGTACAAATTATCAAATCCGTTATCAGAGCTACATTAAACCATACGTTAGTGAGTTAAAGTCTTTGGGTGCTGTTACCTACGAAGTTCCCTATTTCGGTCAAGCTGTTGTTCTTCAACGATAAAGCCATGGATGAGAAGAATGCAGTTAAATCTAGCATGGTTCATGCCGCTAGTAAACTTACGAGTTGGACAGATACCCTCGTTCACCAGGGACATAATGTGCGTACCTTTGTGCTCAACAACTCCTTTAATTCCATAGGTTGGCTTTTCCATTTGCAGCTGACGAATAGATCGATCCTGGCGTGTGAGCCAGTCTGCCCAACAAGTTCAAATCGCCGACATCATCGACCTGTGGTATCTATTTGGATTTAGTCCTTCTTCTGACTATCTATGAAGACGTAGAAAACATTTTTATCTTTACAAAAAAATCCAATAAATTTCTCCTTGACAAATAGTTCATAAATGAGTAATTTAACTACTCAAAAAGCAACAAGATTCTCTTGACGACAGTTGAGTAAAACTTGCTCGATTTTTCAATTACATCTAAAACCAGAGTAAAACTCCTGCTAAAATTCTTTTTAAATCCGGAGACAAAGGCATATCTACGCGGACTATCAGACGAATTTGGTGAGTCATCCAACGGAGTGAGATAAGAACTTAACAGGCTTACGAAAGCGGGTTTGCTTACATCTGAAAGCGACGGTAATAAAAAGGTGTATCGAGCAAATATTAAAAATGTATTATTCCCTGAAATTCATAAGATAATTAAAAAGAACTTTGGCATAGATATCATAGAAAACGTTTTATATAATTTGGGCAATATCGAATTAGCGTTTATAACCGGTGATTACGCAAAGGGAATTGATGGAGGTGTGATTGATCTGGTAATTGTCGGTGAGGTAAATAAATCGTACATGAATGAACTCATTGAACTAACTGAAAAAACGATAAAACGAAAAATCAGAGCTTTGGTATTAAGCAAAATTGAAAGACACTCTCAAAATAAACAAGGCGTTGGTTGTATGGAATAATAACCCTAAGAATGATAGAGATTAATTCTCTTGATTCTAATAACGAATGTGTGAAGATATCCAAAACATTTTGGATTCCGCAAAGATATAAGAGAGGATTGCTTTGAACAAAATATTAGTTACTGGCGCCGGTGGGTTTATTGGTTCTCATTTAACGGAACTATTGGTTAAGAAAGGATTTGATGTTAAGGCATTTGTGCGCTATAACTCAAAGAATAATTGGGGTTGGCTAGAAACCTCAGAAATCAAGGATCAAATCGAAATAGTATCCGGTGATATAAGAGATTTTGATTCAGTGTATAATGCGTTAAAAGGATGTAACGCAGTGTTCCATTTAGCTGCTTTAATAGGAATTCCATATTCTTACATCTCTCCTAAAGCATACATCGAAACCAACATCATTGGATCATATAATGTCATGCAGGCTTCAAAAGAACTGGGAATTGAGCAAGTTTTAATTACTTCAACGAGTGAAACCTACGGAACCGCTCAATACATTCCAATAGATGAGAATCATCCATCGGTGGGACAGTCACCATATTCAGCTTCCAAAATCTCTGCAGACCAATTGGCGCTAAGTTATTATCGTTCGTTCAATTTACCTGTTAAAGTAGTTCGGCCGTTTAATACGTATGGGCCAAGACAATCAGCTCGTGCGGTCATCCCGACTATTATTACTCAATTGCTGGCCGGCTCAACAGAAATCAAAATGGGCAGTATTCATCCAACCCGTGATTTTAATTACGTCAAGGATACCGTGGCTGGCTTCATAGCAATTGCAGAAACACAAGCCACGATTGGAGAAGAAATAAACATTGCCTCTCAACAGGAGATTTCCATTGGGCAGCTTGCTCGCGAGATCATTGATCAGATCAACCCATCGGCCAGGATCGTCTCTGAGGATATACGCATACGGCCTGAAAAAAGTGAAGTGGAGCAGCTGCTGGGCAGCAACGAAAAGATTCGCAGGCTAACAGGGTGGCAGCCAGAACATTCGCTGAAGCAGGGAATCCGGGAAACCATAGATTGGTTCAGAGATGAGGAAAACCTGTGGCGCTATAAATGGAATGACTATAATGTTTGAAAAAATAGTCAGCTTCATTAAATCGCTTTATCCAGCTGAGAATCCCGTGCCGCTCCATGCACCGCGTTTTTTGGGGAACGAAAAAAAATATCTCATTGACTGTATTGATACAACCTATGTGTCCTATGTGGGGGAATATGTCACTCGTTTTGAAGATGAAATTCGGCAATGCACAGGCGCAAAGTATGCGATCGCTGTCTCCAGCGGAACCGGAGCGCTTCATGTAGCCTTACTTCTTGCCGAAGTAGCGCCCGGGGATGAGGTGATAACCCAGCCGTTGACTTTTGTCGCCACAGCCAATGCCATCTCCTACTGTAACGCACACCCGCTATTTGTGGATGTAGAACGATTAACCCTGGGACTTGACCCGGACAAACTGAATGATTTTCTTTTAAATAACGGAATCTTGAAGTCAGATGGCAAGTGTTACAATAAAACAACTGGCAGAAAGATCGCCGCGTGTGTGCCGATGCACACCCTTGGCCACCCGGTGCGGATCGACCAAGTTATTAAAATTTGTAATAAATATCATATTCCGGTCGTTGAGGATGCCGCCGAGGCGCTGGGCAGTTATTACAAGAGACAACATGCCGGTACATTCGGGGTTCTTGGCATATTAAGTTTTAATGGCAACAAGCCAGTGACGACCGGTGGTGGTGGCATGATCATCACGAACGATAAAGCCATTGCGGCAAAGGCCAAGCACCTGACCACAACGGCCAAACAACGCCATCCGTGGGAATTCATTCATGACGATGTCGGCTATAATTATCGCATGCCGAACATCAATGCCGCCGTGGGCTGTGCACAGATGGAATGCTTTGCCGGGGTTTTGGAAAACAAGCGCGCCACAGCACAGATGTATGCGCAGTTTTTTCAGGAGATCGGCATACCATTTGTTGAAGAACCTACTCACGCCAGATCCAATTACTGGTTAAATACCATTGTTTTAAAGGACAGGCAGGAACGGGATCAGTTTCTCGCCTATTCCAGAGAAAAAGGTATTCAAACGCGGCCCGTTTGGACACTCATGCCTGACCTTCCAATGTATCGCCATTGTCAGTGTACAGCGATTGAAACAGCTCAATGGCTGGAAGACCGATTGGTCAATATCCCCAGCAGTGTGCGGATACAAAGAACGATATGAACGAGACGATAGGATTAATCACAGCAAGAGGCGGATCAAAGTCTATTCCAAGGAAGAATATAAAACTTTTGGCCGGTAAACCGCTCATTGCGTGGACAATCGAAGCTGCCCTGCAATGCAAATGGCTGAGTCGGATAATTGTATCAACAGATGATGAAGAAATTGAGAAGGTTGCTCATCATTGGTGTGCCGAAGTTCCCTTCCGCCGCCCTGCAGAGTTTGCACGCGATGATTCATCTTCCATATCGGCCGTATTGCATGCAATTCATTGGATGGAAGAAAATGAAAATTTTTGCCCTGATTATATTATGTTGCTTCAGCCTACGTCTCCGCTCAGAACGGCGGAGGACATACAGCGATCCATTGAGTTAGCAAGAAAAAGTCGTGCAGTGGCTGTAGTAAGTGTATGCGAGTCCGAACGTCACCCATATTCATGCAAACGTATCTTGGACGATGGGACATTATCAGATTTTATGGCAACGGATATTGGATACTTGCGACGTCAAGACTTACCTCCTGCGTATGCTGTAAATGGTGCAATTTACTTAAATCAGCGTTCATCGCTGCTGCTGGATAAAACTTTTTTGCCGACAGGAACAATCGCTTATCCCATGCCACAGGAACGATCTCTTGATGTTGATACACCGTGGGACTGGCGTATGGCTGAGTTAATTATGAAAGATAGAAATTGTCACGATTGATATTATATGATGTTGTATTGGGGATCATCTTCCAACAACAGAGGTAAAAACATTTTGGCATGATTACAAAAAAACCTGAAAATGTTACTAATTTTAGAATGAACTGCTGTTTCTTCAAGTCAGCAAGAAAAGCTTTTTCACATGTTCTGAACAATCATCTTTCATGCGTGTTATTGGCTCCAGCGTATATTGGTTTCAGCTCCAGAGAAGGGTCTGGTATATTCGATCCGATCCGGGAAAGCAGAATCAAGTATTGTTTTTACAAAATGAATAAAGACCTTTATATCGATATGGTGGACCTTAAGAATCGGTTAATCGAAAATGAGAAAGGCATTCTTTTACTCATACACTATTTCGGCTTCAGAGACCCTAATTATTCTGAGGCTAAAGAGTTGGCTATAAAGATGAACTATATCGTTGTAGAAGATTGTGCCCATGCGCTTTTTACCTTTTTATTTGGTGCGGACCGGAATTTCGATTATGCCTTTTTTTCTTTGCATAAGATGCTTCCATACAGAAACGGCGGCATGCTCCTGTCAAAATACCCTCAGGAGTCAGAAACAATCGAATCTTTCAATTTACATGAATATGATTGCTATCAAATTGCACAGCGCAGGTGTGAAAACTATCAAAAACTTAAGGAACTTATGGAACCTTTATGTGCCCGTTTTCATATACATCTTCTTAGGGATGCTCTTGAGGATGCTGTACCCCAGAGCTTTCCGATACTGCTACCTGATGCAAATTCAAGAGACAGGCTCTACTTCGGGCTCAATGAAGTAGGATATGGCGTCGTAAGTCTATATCACGAGCTAATTCCGGAAATTGATAGATATTATAGTGAATCTCATTTTCTTTCGACCAGAATTTTGAACTTGCCAGTGCACCAAGATGTGCGTATTGATGAGCTTGAATTAATGGTTCGAAACTTAAAACAACTCCTCTGATAAAAGGCTTAAAATGAAAGAGGACGCGGCGGTAAAAAAATATGCGAATTAAAGAATGCACAACATCGGACTCGCAATGGGGGGACGCGTTCAAATGTCTTCCCGCGAATCTTCAAGATATCTATTTTTCTCCTTCTTACTACAGAGTCTATGAGCAAGTTTATGGATCGCAGGCCCATTGTATGATTTTTGAGAATGACAATGATATTGCTTTATATCCCTTTATAATTAACACTCTCCGTGGACTTTCTTATATTAATATTGATCACGAGTATTTTGATATTCAGGGAGCCTATGGTTATAACGGGGTAGCCTCTACCTCCAATGATCCCGCTTTCACATCTGGTATAAGCCGTGCAATGATTGAATATTGCCAAGAAAAAGGGATTATTGCAGAATTTACTCGATTTAATCCCGTATATAACAATCATAAATTAGTGTCATACCTAAATGTGATCAGCGTAAATCATAATGTTCTTGTGAACTTGACAGAAAGAGATATTTGGCAGAATTCTTATGAACATTCGACACGTAAGAATATAAAAAAGGCAGAACGTTCAGGATTGAACACGATCGTTATTGCCGGCCGCGATGTCACTTCTGAGCGATTAGATTCATTCATTGACATATATGAAAAAACGATGACACGGAATTCCGCTGATGAATTCTATAATTTTCCAAGGAACTATTTTGAGTCCATGCTTCGTTTCAACGGACAAAACACGATCATGTTCTTTACAATCAAAGATGAAATCCCGATTGCCTGTGAACTTGTTCTTTACGGCGGCTCTGTCGGGTATTCGTTTTTAGGTGGAACTCTTGCTGAGTATTATGATTGTCGTCCCAATGATATTTTGAAACATGCCATTATTGAACACCTGAAAGATGTAGGTTGTACCTGCTTTTGCCTCGGAGGTGGTACTACCGATGGTGATGGTGTTTTCAGGTACAAGAGAAGTTTTTCAAAGAATGGTGTAGTTGATTTCTTTATTGGAAAGAAGATTCACAACGCAGCTATTTATGGTGAAATTGTGAATGCGTGGTCGGAACGATTCCCAGAGAAATGCAAAAAATACGGTAATCAATTATTAAAATATAGGTATTAAGAAGATGAATTTTTTCGGTGATCCCATTTGGGAAAACTTATTTTCAAGTAAATCTTGGGGTAAGTACCCACCTGAAGAGACGATTAGGTTTTTCATACGAGCTAAAAACAAAATAAATCATATCCCTCTTTACGTTCTGGATATTGGGTGTGGTATGGGTGCAAGTTCCTGGATGATGGCAAAGGAGGGTGGTAAGGTAACCGCATTTGATGGGGCACCGTCGGGGTTGTCTCACATCAACGTAAATGCTAAAGAATTTGGTGTATTGGATGAGATAGAAACCGTGCTTGGAGATATAACGAGACCAAGTGTTTATCTCAGGCAAACATATGATATTATGATAGATCAGTATTCTATATATGCTAATCCTGAGAATATGGTAATTGAAGCATATGGAAAATATTTTAATCTCTTGAAACCTGGTGGACTATTCTTAACTTGTGGATTCGGATATGGGACGACTGGATGGGATGAAGGGCGAAGGATTTCTGAACACACGATAACGGATATTAAAAAAGGTGTAATGCGGGATACCGGAACTGTGAGCGTGTTTTCTATCGAACAATTGATATCGATTCTATGCGCTATCGGATTCGAGATCGAATATTGGGAACAGATTGTCGAAAACAGAAATGAAATTTATGTAGATAAGCATACTATCGCAGTTTCAAAGCCTGGTAAATGAAAAAGGAGTAATAAAATGGTATCACGGGAAATAAGAACGCAGTGGAATGCATCGAAGGATGAGCAGACGTCACGGCGAAGTTTTTTTGAGTTGTTTCGAAAGTGTCCTATTCCTGAAAATGAACTATTGATGAATCTATCGCTGTTCATTAAACGACAGGATCTTTCAATGTTGCTGTTCATGAATGAACTTTATCAAAAGATTCTTAGTGTCCACGGTGTTGTTATGGAGTTTGGAGTCAGATGGGGTAAAAACTTGGCATTATTTGAAAATTTTCGTGGTCTTTACGAACCATTCAATCACAATCGTAGAATCATTGGTTTTGATACTTTTTCTGGATTTCCTTCGATAGATTCTAAGGATGGAAATGATGATATTATCAAAGCCGGCTCGTTTAATGTAACGGAGTACTATGATGAATATCTTGATCAAGTGCTTTCATACCACGAGCAGGAGAGCCCAATCGCACACATGAAAAAATATGAGCTGATCAAGGGTGATGCCTCTGAACAGATTTTAAAATATTTAGATCGGTATCCCGAGACAATAGTAGCACTCGCATATTTTGATTTTGATATCTATGAGCCTACGCTTGCATGCCTCAAAGCAATCCGAAATCGAATAACCCGGGGCAGTGTTATTGGATTTGATGAATTGAATGTAAGTCGGTACCCCGGTGAGACCATTGCACTCTCGGAGGTGTTTGGTCTGGATCGATACAAGATACATCACAGTATTTATAGCCCCACACAATCTTATATCGTAATTGAATAGATAGAAGGCAGAAAGATTATGCTGAACTTTCAGAGAGTAATAGTGATTGCTGAGGCAGGCGTGAATCACAATGGCAGTTTGGATATTGCGTTTCGTCTCATTGATGAAGCTGTGGAAGCGGGGGCGGATATAGTGAAATTTCAAACATTTCGTGCGGACCGCGAAATAAGTTGGCACGCATTAAAAGCAGAATATCAGAAAGAAACTACGGATGCGAAAGAAACTCAGCTTGAAATGGCACGTAAATTAGAGTTCGACATCAAGGATCATCGCACCTTGATTAATTATTGTAAGCAAAAGGGGATTCGATTTCTATCAACGCCTTTCGATCTTGAGAGTATACAAATGCTTGCCGATTTAGGGCTTGGAATGATTAAGGTTCCGTCGGGTGAAATAACCAATCTTCCATATTTACGAGCTTTAGGACGTCTTTGTAAACCAGTAATTATGTCTACAGGTATGGCTGATTTGGGGGAGATTGAAGATGCACTCAATATTTTGATTGATTCAGGTACCTCAACGAGCGAAATAACCCTGCTCCAGTGTAACACAGAATACCCGACGCCTTATCCCGATGTAAATCTCAGAGCGATGGTGACGCTCAGGGAAGCATTCAAATTACCAGTCGGTTATTCTGACCATACATTGGGAATCGAAGTACCGATTGCTGCTGTAGCCCTTGGGGCGTCAGTAATAGAAAAGCATCTTACTTTAAATAAGAATATGCTCGGTCCGGATCATCGCGCGTCACTTGAACCGGCTGAATTCAAATGCATGGTGTCAGCTATACGAAATATTGAAGTGGCGCTCGGGAGTGGCATTAAAAAAGCTTCGGAATCAGAAAAGAAGAACAAAAACATTGCGCGTAAGAGCATCGTGGCCGATCGGCCTATCAAGGCAGGAGAAATGTTCACAGAAACAAATCTTACTACGAAAAGACCAGGGACGGGAATAAGTCCTATGTTGTGGGATTGGATACTTGGCCGTAACGCTAACAAAGACTATGATGAGGATGAGCTGTTAACATTTTAATGAAAACGATATGTATATTCACGGGCTCCCGGGCGGAGTATGGCTCACTGAGGCCGGTTATAATAGCCTTGAGTCAAAAAGAAGATATAAAAGTCCAGTTGCTTGTCTCCGGCATGCATCTATCACCTGAGTTTGGTCTGACTTATCGAGAAATTGAGAAAGATGGATTTATTATCGACGAGAAAGTGGAAATGCTCTTGAGTTCCGATACACCGACATCTATTTCAAAGTCAATCGGCATTGGAATCATAGGATTTGCAGATGCTCTCGAACGCTTGCAACCGGACATCTTACTTGTTCTCGGCGACCGTTTTGAAGCCCTTGCGGTTGCTATAGCCGCGATGGTAGCGCGGATACCAATAGCGCATCTCTGTGGGGGCGAAATCACCGAGGGAGCCATTGATGATGCGATGAGACATGCAATTACCAAAATGAGTCACATCCACTTTGTTGCAGCCGATGAATACCGTACTCGCATTATTCAGATGGGTGAGAATCCAGAGAGAGTTTACTGTGTCGGTGGGCCAGGTCTTGATAATTTGAAAACAATGAAATTGCTGAACAAGGATGAAATTGAAAACATTCTTGGTGCCCAATTGCAATCCCATAATTTTTTAGTAACCTTTCATCCCGCAACTCTTGATGATGAACCTGTTGAATTTCAATTTCAGAATTTGCTCGATGTATTGGATGAACAAGCCAATAGTTTGATTGTTTTCACGAAAGCAAATGCCGATACAAATGGGCGTTTTATAAACCAGATGATAGACTCGTATGTGGCAAGAAAACAAGGCCAGGCCGTATCTTTTTATTCTTTGGGCCAGTTACATTACTACTCCGTTATGCAATATGTTGATGCAGTCGTTGGCAATTCTTCGAGCGGAATATGGGAAGCACCCAGTTTCAAGATCGGAAGTATCAATATTGGAACGAGGCAATCGGGCAGGATTAAGGCACCAAGTGTAATCGACTGCGGTACATCGAAGGATTCAATTAAGGCTGCTTTCTGCACGTTGTACTCGTCAGAATTTCACGATATTCTTAGTAAGGTCGTTAATCCATATGGTGATGGGTACGCTTCAGGCCGAATAGTAGATATTCTTAGTTCTGTAGATCTTGTTTCCCTAAAGCATAAGAAATTTTATGATTTGCCGGTTATGACAAAATTGGTCTGAGTAAATTATTATAGCCGAGAATTTCGGTGCGCATGGAATGACACACTTGTGGGCGACCTTTGGAAAGTGTTATGAATGACAATCAACTAAAAGCCCTTTGTATTTCGCCTGAGCAATCGATTAGCGCAGCCATGGAATGCGTTGACAGGGGGGCTTGTGGTATTGCCTTGGTGGTGGATCAGGCAAGACGTCTATTAGGAACTATAACCGATGGTGACGTGCGGCGGGCTATTCTGGCAGGGAAAGACTTGGAATCGCCTGTGAGTGTGTTGTTGGCAAGTAAAGTCAGCACGCAATACCCAAAACCAGTTACCGTCCAATTAGGCACAAATCGCGAAAAATTACTTGATTTATTGCATAAGAATGTTTTGCGTCAGCTCCCTGTTCTGGATAGTGACGGTAGGGTTGTCGATCTTGTGATGATCGACGATTTAATTCCTATCCCGGATCTCCCACTTCAGGCCGTGATCATGGCCGGTGGTATGGGTACGCGATTGCGGCCACTCACAGAGGATTTGCCCAAACCGATGTTGCCCGTGGGCGGTAAACCCCTGATGGAATTGGTGATTGAACAGTTGCGGCAGGTTGGCATCCGGCGCGTTAATGTGGCCACCCATTATAAACCGGAGAAAATTTCCGATCATTTCGGAGATGGCAGCTCATTTGGTGTAGAAATAAACTATGTAAATGAAGATAAACCGTTGGGCACAGGCGGGGCATTAGGGCTGATTGATAAGCCAACAGAACCCATGCTGGTCATCAACGGTGATATTCTGACAAAGGTAGATTTCAGGGCGATGCTGGCCTATCATCAGGAACACCGCGCTGTTATGACAGTAGCTGTAAAACAATATGATATACTGGTTCCATACGGAGTCATTAAATGTGAAGGATCGCATGTCTGTGCCTTGGAAGAAAAACCGCAGATGCATTTCCTGGTCAATGCCGGGATCTATTTGCTTGAACCGAAAGCCTTTGAATTTATTCCTACTGGTGAGCATTTCAACATGACCGATCTGATCCAAAGATTGCTCGATTTTGATCATATCGTTGCCAGTTTTCCTGTTATTGAATACTGGTTGGATATTGGGCAACTTGAGGATTATGAACAGGCGCAGAATGATGTGCAGCAGCGAGGGAATCTGAAATCGTGAATTGCGACTAGTAAGCAAACAGGTACTGGTAACGGGATGGGCTGCTTATTGGGCAACCATCTCACGGTGTGGAGCTAACCTTGGACAAGTTTTTATAGGGCAAATTTGTGGATTATACACGAAATAAACACAACGGCGTATTATGCAGAAATATTTGAAAGTCCTCTGATTGCCAAAGGGAAATTTATTGTGAGTACTAAAAATTTTATTATTTCAGCATATTATCCACTATGGGACAAAAGTTCAAAAGATTTATTTATTACCGATCCTTATGTCTATCACGTACTGGAAAAAGAGGGTAAACTAAATAGGTTTGACAATATTGAAGTTGCTCCGCCAACGAGGAAGACGAGGACGGATATTGATAATGACAGCCTCTATGTGGATGTAAAATACAATAAGTATATTGACATACTTTCAAAACGTCTAAATGAGATCCATGGGACAACTCACAACGAATCTTTTTGGAAAAAAGCCTTGTCAATGGCGTTTATCAGATATTTAACCAGTATCCACGATTTATACAAAAAATGTGAACTATATTTTAACAGCGATCTTCATACATGTACTATCCTTGCAGAAGATTCCTATTTCATTCCATTGGATTTTGAGGACCATAGATATTGTTTCGAAGATTCTGACTACGGAATGGAACAAATTTTCAGTTTATATATTAGGCTTTTCTATCCGGGCGTATTCACCGAAATGCATCAGCAAACGGTTCGTTTTGATAGAAAAATTGCTCATTCGGGACTGAAATTTATTGAAGCGGATACCATCAGAAATATGCACAATATTTATGATTTGGGAAGAATGGTCGTGAGCGAGTTTCTAACATCTTTTAAAAGAGATGCGAATACCGGAAGAAAAATACAAAACAGTTACTATCTGGTAAAAAGGGTCATGCGTAAGTTTTTATCTTTGATAAGAACAGAAATGGTTTCGAAAAAGGATATACAGGTGGGGATCATCGGATCTTTTTTTTCGGAAGAGAACTTGTCCAAACTTATAAAGGGAAGCCAGGAAAAGATATACCCTCTCGATTGGACTATCCAACTTGATTACGAAGATAAGGATGTTTTATGGGATAAGAGGAAGCACTTAGCTCAATTTAATGCCGATTTTGACAGGTTTGATGAATTCTTTTTTTCCACAATACCATATTGTCTGCCGAAGGTTTTCGTCGAACACTTTAAAGAGATTGAAATCGCTCATTCATCTTGCCTCAAAAGGTACCAATCTTTGAGATATATAGTTAGTGAGGCATGGATCAGCGAAACGTTTATGTCAATATTCCTGGCAATAGCACAAGAGAAGGGCGTCAAGCATGTAAATAACGAGCATAACTGCTTCTTTCATCCCTGCGCGGGTAGCTTTATTTCGCACGTAATAGATATGTCGGATGTCTATGTAACACTTGGGTGGTTTGATCCTCGTCTAAAAGGGCTTGTGAAAGGTGCCTCATTATTTCCTTTTTCGATAGAAAACGACTTTAATAAAGTCTATAAAATATTATACGTTAGCGTGGCGGCTAGTGTGAACATGTCGCATTATTCCTCTGCATACAGCTCATCTGAAGAAAATGCCATAAAACATTTTGGTTTCTGTAAATCTTTCTTCAAGAACTTGGGAAAAGACACTCTGGAAGAGCTGACCTATAGAGCATATCCTCTCAAAGGTCTGCCTTTTCTTTGCTATGACAAAGAACATATACTTTCATCGTATCTGAATCAAATAAAATCTTTTGCGGATGTTTCTGAACCTAGCAAGATCCAAATGTTAAAATCGCACCTGGTTGTAATAGATTATATTGCTACGTCGTACATTGAAGCCCTGGTTATGAATATTCCAACTGTTTTTTTCTGGAATGCCGATGCATATTATCTGAATGACGAATATTCAGATTTCTTTAAACCCCTTGTAGATGCAAAAATATGCCAGACTGACCCTGTTGAGGCTGCTCGTTTTGTTGAAAGCATAAAAGACAATCCGCAAAAATGGTGGATGCAGGAAACAGTACAAAAAGCAAAAGATGATTTTTTGCAGAAAAATATCGGCAAACCTGAGGTGATGATAGATTATTTGTTGTCATTAGTAACCCAACCTACATCTTAATTGAACCATTCTTGTATTGGTCAATAGAATTATTTCTCATAGTCAATGCCACGATGATGATATCAAAGTTACAAATGGATCTCGTAATCCATTTACAGCCACCATATCAAAGAACGGAAAAAGGAGGACGTAATAAATAGTTTTGAATAATATTATCCTCCCGATTAAATGATTTTCTAAAACCGGGATATGTTTCAAACTATCATTTTGGTTAACAGAACCAATTTTTTATTAGTGCTTATTAGAACGGACTGATTGATGAAGAAAAGTAATTTTAGCTATTGTCCCAATCCCTACGCAATAAATGAAGTTCCATTTATGAGATTGATGTATCGGGGATGTTATCCCTTAGCATTATTGTTAAATTTCATGAAATTTAGTCCTAATTTAGTCACGAGCATTTCCAGCATTCTAGCAATCGTAGCGATATACTGTCTTATTTATTTAGACAACCCGATTTATTTTCCGATATTTTGGTTCTTATCCCTTGTTTTTGATGTTTGTGACGGAATGATAGCAAGAATGACTGACAAAAAAAGTGCGAATGGAGGCTTTTATGATACATTTTCCGATCAAATAAAATTCGTACTCATATTTTATGCAGTTGCGATTAAATATAATCACACGAATATCTGGATAGTGTCTTTTATTGCTACTGCAGTATGGTTATTGAGCACAGCGCTGAATAATGAAAGATCCTATTTACAACTAAAATATGAAAACATCAAAAACATTCAAAACAACCAGAAAGGAACAATGAATGACAAATCAACTAAGAATGAAAATAGTAATAAATCAATCTTTAGTCTTTTGAAAAATAATATGATATTCTGGTCAGTCTATTCCTTTTTCTTCGTTTTATATGGAAATGCATGTATCTTAATAATTCCAATCAGCTTTGGTAGGGAAATAGCATTCTACACATTGATCATGTTTTCGTTAATTGTATTCAAGAATGTAGTTCAATTCCTTCTATCGGTTATTAATTTAAACCGTGAAATAAATTATAGCATAACTAAAAGTGTCTAAGGGAAATTATATTAAAAGGCAACTATCAAGTTTTTTGGAAAAAGTTTGCACCCGTTCTCAATATTTTAATAAATCCGTTAAGGTTAATTTCATAATGGTAATTGAATCCATATGAACTCTAAGAACAATAAAATAAATGCTATTATTTTAGGTGCTGGCTCGAATCCTGAAAAACAATATGTTTTAAATACTCAGCCAAAAACCTTGTTAAGCGATCAGGAGGGTTATAGAGTTTTAGATTGGATATTAGCTGCATTTAATGCTAACAACGTGAATGAAATTACGTTTGTGGGTGGTTACCAAATTGATATGATTGGTAAAAAATATCCAGGGCTCAATTATGTATATAATCCTGAATGGGATAAATCCGGTGTACTTGAATCGTTGTACCATGGGCGAAGAAATATCAAAGGATCACTCCTTATATCATATGCTGATATAGTTTATTATCCAAATGTAGTTAGGAAGTTAATCGAAAATTCCTCTGATGCTATTACAATTGCAATTGACTCGAATTGGAAACAAAAGATAAGAAAAGGGCAAAGTATTTCTAAAAATCTTGTTTTAGGTTCACTGAATTCTGTGACTGATATTGGTTTTTTAAATATTTCCGAAAATATAATAGGTGAATTTATCGGTTTGGCTTACCTTAGCGAAAAGTGTACCGGAATATTATCTGAGTTTCTAAATATAGAATATCCAAAATTTTTAAGGCAGCCATTTGAGCAGGCAAATGACATAAAGAATGGATTTCTAACAGACCTCTTGCGTTATTTAATTAAACAAAAAAATAATATAACAGCTGTCGATATTGGAAAGGAATGGAAGGAAATCGATTCAGCCGGCGGTTTAGTGAGATTTGTTCTGGGTACAAAAAGCCAAACCCTGAGCAGACTATCGCTTTTGCTGAAAAAAGGACTGTTTTGTAAACAAGAATATTTTACAGTTGGAATGTGGAAAAAGAATCCGGATGAAATTGTAGCGGCAATTTCAAAAATGTTTTCACCAGAAAAAATAGCAATAAGAAGTAGCGCAATAAATGAAGATTCATTTGAGGAGTCGTTAGCAGGTGCTTTTGAAAGCGTTTTAAATGTTGATTCGAAAAATCCTCAGCAGATATATGATTCAGTAAAAAAGGTGGTTTTGAGTTATGACTTAAAGGGGAACAATTACTACCTAGAGAACCAAATATTAGTTCAGCAAATGGTTAAAAATGTAGTTATGAGTGGAGTCATCTTTACCCGGGATATAGAAACGGGTGCCCCTTATTATATCATTAACTATGATGATACTTCAGAAATAACTGATTCTGTAACTAGCGGAAGATCAAATCATTTCAAAACAGTGCTTGTCAATCGTTATTCACCAATATATCCTGAAAATATAGGCCTTAAAAAGCTACTAGAGGCCGTAAAAGAAATTGAAGAAATAGTCAATTATGACTCCCTTGATATTGAATTTGCAATTGATAATCACGAATCAATATATATTCTGCAGGTGAGGCCAATAACTAAGTCAGATGAATTTGACAAAAGTGGTTTTTTAAGTGATAATTCCAGTGCTATTGTTAATATTAAAAGTTTTTTGCAAAACAAATTTAATCATACTTCCTTCCTATTTGGTGATAAAACAATTTTCGCGGATATGTCCGATTGGAATCCCGCTGAAATGATCGGAATTCATCCAAAACAATTGGCTTACACATTATATGATTATCTAATAATGAAATCTGCCTGGAGGATTTCTCGAGCTAGAATTGGTTATAAAGATGTTTCACCTGCAAACCTGATGGTTAATATTATGGGGCATCCTTATGTTGATGTCAGGAATAGCTTTAATTCATTTTTACCTGCAGACTTAGAACCGTCACTGTCAAAAAAAATTGTTAATGAATATCTTGTTCGCCTTTCAAATAATCCTGATTTACACGACAAAGTTGAATTTGAGATATGTTTTACATGTCTCGATTTTAATTTTGACAATAAGTTCAATGCATTTTATCAGAACTCATTTTCTTTAAATGAAATAAAGAAGTTCAAAGGTAGTTTATTTGCACTTACCAATAATATTATTAGCGGTAAATTTGACACTATAGAAATACTAATTAATAAAGTAAAGCAACTTGAATTATTGAGGAAAATATATTCGTCAGATATTTCAGATACCTCCAGGATACCATCGATAATTAATATTATGCTCAATTCTTGTATAGAATTAGGTACAATTCCATTCTCAATTCTTGCAAGATATGCATTTATCGGAAATTCAATGTTGCAGTCTCTTGTGGAAAGAGATGCTCTTTCACTTGAGCGTCGAAATGAACTATTGCATTCAATTGAGTCAGTTGCTAGTGATTTAATCTCAGATTTAGATGCGGTTATTGCTGGCGATATTTCCAAAACATTATTTTTAGAGAAATACGGCCATCTCAGACCTGGAACATATGATATAACCTCATTAAGATATGATGAAAATTATGACCAATATTTTGGGACGGGAATAAGAAATAAAGCTACAAGTAAAGGAGTAACAAAGGAAAAATCTATTAAATCATTTCGTTTGACCTCTTTGGAAAAGAAAAATATTGAATCATTAATTGAAGAAAACGAATTCTCTTTTAATGTGGAACAACTATTTAATTTCATCCATGCTTCAATAATCCAAAGAGAATATAGCAAATTTGAATTTACAAAGACTGTCAGCAGTGTGTTGAAAATGATTGTCGAGCTCGGGGAAATATTTTCTTTTACCAGGGAGGATATGGCGTTTGTAGATATAAATACAATTATTGATTTTGCAAATACAATATCTTTTAAAAAATTAGAACATTTATTGTCAGAAGAAATTAAATTATCTAAATATGATTATGATTCTTCACTCAGCATAAAATTGCCATATATAATAAATTCATTAAATGATATATATGTCATTAACATACCCACGTCACGTCCAAACTTTGTTACATTAAAAAAAGTGATCGGTAGTCCTGTACTAATAAGTTCACTGATTGAACCGAGGATTATAACTGGAAAAATAGTTATGATTGAAAGTGCAGATCCAGGTTTTGATTGGATATTTGCACATAATATTAGTGGATTGATAACAATGTTTGGAGGCGCAGCCTCACATATGACAATCCGGGCTAATGAATTTGGTATACCTGCGGCTATTGGTTGCGGTGAAGAATTATTTAATCAATTAATAAAATCCAATTCTATAGAATTAAATTGTGCAGGGAAATATGTTATCTCATTATAGAATAGGTCTGACTTTGAGGAGTTCAAATGCAACCAGCTACTTTGAAGAGAGGGACTCAATAAGTTATGACTGGATCAGATTTTTAGATAAATCAGGTCTCTATCCAATACTGATTCCCAATGCATTACGTGATCCTGTATTATATATTAAAAAAGCCGACATCGATATCCTGGTACTTACGAATGGAGAAGATTTCAGGAGGAAATATTATCATAATCCTAAATACTTTGAACCTAAATTTAATCCTGCAAGAGACAAATCAGAGTTATTGTTGCTTGAATGGGCAATTAAAAACGATATTCCAACTTTAGCCGTATGCAGAGGCTTTCAATTTGTTAATATATATAAAGGTGGAAAACTTATTCCTTTTTTAAAAGAAAACATCGATGGTGGAATAAATCATGTTGCCACGAATCATAGTATTAAGATTCTTGACAATAATCTGGAATTTCTGAACAAGTCAAGGACTTCAAAAGTTAATTCGTTTCATAATCATGGAATAATAAAATCCACCTTGGGATCGGATTTAATACCATTTGCGATAGCCACAGACGGCGTGATAGAAGGATTTTATCTCAAGAATAAACCATTGCTTGGGATACAATGGCATCCTGAAAGAAAAGGATCAAATAATTTTATTCAGAAACAACTATTTAAATATTTTATTGATAATGGTAAATGGTGGTAAAAAGGAATATTATGAAAGCTCTTATATTGGCCGCTGGTGAAGGCAAAAGACTGGCAAAGTATACAAAAAACCTTCCTAAGGGAATGCTTGAATTTAATGGTAAAACTTTAATAGAATGGCAAATTTGCAGATTTAGAAAAGCCGGTATTGATGATATTAATATTGTGACTGGTTATATGAAAGATAAAATAAATTATCCAGGAATAAAGTATTATCACAATCCTAATTACGGTATTACCAATATGGTGGAATCGATGTTATGTGCCAGAGAGATAATGGATTCGGAAATGCTTATCACTTATTCGGATATTTTATTCACCGATGAATTACTTAATTTGACATCTACCTATAAGGGTGATATAGGTGTTGCTGTTGATAAATCATGGAAAGAATATTGGGCGATGAGATATGGTACTACCGAAAATGATCTTGAGTCGCTGACTATCAAAGATGACAAGATCGTCGAACTCGGTAAGCCTGTCGCCTCATCCAAGGGAATTGATTACAGGTATATCGGTATGATAAAATTATCGAAAACTGGTACGATGAAAACGTTAAAAATGTATGAAAATAAAAAAGCGACAAACGAATCATGGATACAATCAGGCAAAACTTTCAGAAACGGTTATATGACCGACCTCCTGAATGAACTCATTTTGGAAGGTAACATTATCCAGCCAATCGTATCAGATGGAGGCTGGTTGGAATTCGATACCAATGATGATTATGAGATTATGCTGAACCAAATACAAGATGGCAAAATCAGCAATAAATTTTTTGAATAATGAAAGCTGACACTTTTTTACGAGACAAATATTCCTTCGCACCAATTGATATTGCTCACTATATCAGTGGCTTCCTTGAAATCAGGAGGAAAAAAGTGAGAGAATGTCATAATATAGACCTTAGAGAGCAGTTGCTAATCTTTAACAATTTAGAGGTGATTACGCGTGCAATATCAAATGAATATTTCACAGGTGTCTCTGAGATATTTGATACAAAGGAAGGTTATGCAACATTTCCGCTACTGAAGAAGTGTTATGTGTATCTTACCAAAAAGGAGCACCAAACATTAGCGGTAAATAATATACTTGATAAGTATCAAAAAAAATTTGAAGTATTTGGTCGAATTTTCAATGTATACAATAAGGAATTCAAAAAGAATTCTGATTTCTTTAAAGACTTAAAAGTATATGCTCTATTGTCGATCAATTTATCAATAAGGTTTATGCAAAATAATAATTATAATGATTTAAATACTGTGGTTAAGCTCAATGATCTGATCCTTTTTTCGGAATGGGAAATCAAACCAGAATATAATAATTTAATTTTTTATTCTATTCTATGTGAACAAAACATTATTAATTCGATCTATGGGCGCTAGTTTGTTAAATATTGGAATGTTACTCTTGCCCTCTGTAAGAAGCATTGCGTATTTAAATGTTTTCCAAGAATTAGGAGTATGGCCAAGCGAAGTTGTTATTATACCTGTGGGGATTCCTGGACTGGACAAATTAATGGAGGAAGACAAACTCTTTAGATATTCTGATGCATTCTTTAGAATAGATCCGGATCTGATCAACAGTATTGAACATACGGGAGCTACGGTAATTAAAGCAAAGTCATCGGATATTAACGATGAAGAAATCCAGGCATGTCTACATCAATGCAGTAACAAATATTTTTTATTTACGGGAGGCGGTATTCTGTCAGAACACATGTTCATGCTGGGGAAAACATTCATTCATTTACATCCAGGTAGCATCCCTGAATATAGAGGAAGTACATGTTTTTATTATAGTATCCTTACCGAGAATACATTGGGCTCGACTGCGATCATTATGGATAAAAACATTGATACAGGTCCAAACATAGCAGCTTCAAAATTCTGCATCAACTATTTAATCAAACCGGAGCAACCATTATTCGTAGACTATATTATTGATCCGTACATAAGAAGTTATACATTAAAAAAAGTACTACAAAAATATAGTGCAGAAAACCGTATTGAAATATGTCCCTCACAACATAAAGAAGGGAATGCATATTTTATAATGCATCCATTATTAAGGCATCTAGCAGTCATCAGAATAAATACGTTGTATGATCCTAATAAACCATCAGGGATATTTGAAATAAACCAATAGAAAAGACATGGAAAAACAAAATTTTTATGGAATGAATAATAATGCATCAATAACATATTTGGAGTTTGGATCAATTGATGTTCCAGCCGGGAAGAAACACATCTGGGATTTTCGTCTTCACGATAAAGCATATGACTGGTTAATGCATGCTCGATATTCAAATGATATCTATGCATATCTTTCTATGCAGGACGCATTGCTCTATGGTTCGCTCGACAAAGCATTTAATATCTATAACGCAGATGTATATCATAAGGATGATGCGGTTATTAATTTGAGTAAGCTCCTTGCGCTATCCACCATTCAGCAATGCTGTCAAAAAGAAACGTTATCTTTTTTTGAACTGGGGCAAACACTTTTTGGGTGTATCGAAGGGATGGAATTTTATCAGCAACTGTTAAAGGCGCTAAAAATTAATTATTATCCCGTTGATTTACATTCAGTTAAATGGTTTGGTGTCGATATTTCTCCCTTTTTTAATCGATTGTCCAAAGTTATGCACCAAGAATATACAATTGACACTTACCTTGAATTGTCTGATATGCAAATAGAAACAGATGTATATTTCGCAAAAGGTGTAACAATGCTATATGCTTGCAATAGTATTAAAAGGATATTCGAAATAATTAACAAGGGAAAATTTCGTGTGTTTGACTATTCAATGTCATTGGATAAAGAGCAAGATGTTGTTATTGGAACCGGTAAACAAGTAAAGTATCTTCCGTTATTTGAGTTTATGGAGGAATTGAATCGCTATGAAGATGTTCTTTATATCAATAGAGCAAATTCAAAATATGATTCTGAAACAAAGCGCGTTTGGCTTGATTGTATTTATGCTGAAGAATCTCTGTGCAAGAAATATATTGAACTTGATATGACGATAAGAAGAGAAGTAATAAAGAAACTTAGGGGAAACATCGGATCATCAAGATTCTTGAATGAAAGCAAAGCTCCGGAATGGATGAGTATCGGCAACTATATCGAAACAATAAAAGCATAAAGTCATTTGTTATGTACAAACTATCTATTGTCTTACCTGCATATAATGGCGAATCACATATTTCGCAAACTCTCGAATCCATTACAAAACAAATTGTTGATAATGTAGAATTAGTGGTTTGCGACGATCGCTCTACTGACCATACGTACCAGATTGTTGATAATTATAGGATTAAGTATAAAAATGTTAGATTATTCCAGAATAGTATTACTTTAGGAATGGATAAAAATTTTGAGAGGGTTGCTGATTTAGCAGAAGGTGAATTTATTTGGTTTATTGGCCAAGATGACATATTAGATGAAGGAGCGGTTCAAAAGGTACTTAATGTTCTTTATGATAACCCTCAAATAGATTTCATTTATGCCAACTATAGTCAGAAATCACATAATTTAGACTCCATTATTGTAAAGAAAATGTTGGACATTGAAGAAGACATTTTATGTAGTAATAAGGAGCAGTTTTATTCCATTACGTCATTAAAGAATTTACCGGGTTTTTTGCCATCTTATATATTGAAGAAATATTGGTGGGACGGTGTTAATAAAAGTCCATTTTATGGCACTCAATTCATTCAAATAGGCGCTTTATTATCCGTAATAAATTATTTGAATTTTTATATAATTGCTCATCCATATGTAATAGGCAGAATCCCAAATGATGGGTGGCAGCAAGATACAATGAAACTATTGGACATATTTAGTGGGGAGCTTGAGGTCATTAAATATTGTCACTTAAATTATCCCCAAAATGTACCAGCAAAACTATTTAAAGAATATTATTCTGAAAGAAAGTTATCATTAATAAATTATGTTCTATTACTCAGAAGCGAAGGAAGGATTCTTAACAAAAAACTGGACAAAAGGTTTAAGTACTTGTTTGGCAAAAGGTATTTACTATTAATCGCATTATTATTGAAATTGCCCCCGACTTTTTACAAAGCATCAAGAATTCAATTTCTATTGCGAAATATTTATAAAACAATCAAAATGTAAACAATGTAATTCACAATTTGAGATAACATAAATATGAAAGTGATTCTCACAAATGAAATTTGACATACCCATATTAGTCATAGCCTTCAATAGACCGCAATCCACAAAAAAAGTATTTGATAAAATTAGAGAATTAAAGCCTAAGGATTTATGTATAGCAGTAGACGGTCCCAGAAATAATAATCCGGAAGATTTAATCAACTGTGAAAATGTTCGTGACATTCTAAGCAATATTGATTGGGAATGCAACGTTAAAACATTGTTCAGGGACAAAAATCTTGGCTGTAAAATGGGTGTAAGTTCTTCTATAGATTGGTTTTTCCAAAACGTTGAAGAAGGAATTATTTTGGAGGATGATTGCATCCCGGACCCTTCATTCTTTCAATATTGTGCTCAGTTATTGAAAATGTTTAGAGACGATAATAGAATATTTTCCATTTCTGGATCCAATACTTTAGGGGAATGGAAGTCGGATACACAGGATTATCATTTTACTCAACATGTTGATGTGTGGGGGTGGGCATCATGGAGAAGAGCTTGGAAATATTTTGACATTAAAATGGAGGACTGGTCAGACCCCGATGTAAGGCACCATATTAAAAAAATGATTGGTAATGATATTCTATATAAGCAAAAAATGAAGCATTTTAATGCAACTTATGGCGGCAAGATTGATACTTGGGACCATCAATGGGTATTTGCACATTATAAGTACTCTGCTCTATCGATTGTTCCTTCTGTAAATTTAATCTCAAATATTGGTTTTGGGATTGATGCAACGCATACAAAATTTTTTTACCCCAATATTAGCAACAAAGAGGTGCATAACATCCACACACCTTTAAGAATAAACCCACATATTGTTGTTGACAGAGCATATGATATTCAAGTAACTAAGTATTTATCAAGTTTACGTATTAAAAATATATTTGGGTTAAAATTTTTACGAAGTGTTTTTGATTATTTGCAATCATTTTTTAGGTAATGTTAAGGAATTAGAAATTACTGGATGAATTAGTACCTCCTGTATTAACTAGACTGCAAAATTCAATATTAACTAGGTACCCTTTTCAAAAAAGAGTAATGTAGAATGGTAGAGTATATAAAAATTGATGGAAAGATTCTTTCGGTAATCGTTAGGAATAATTATTCTGAACCCGGAATTCATTTTTTTACTGGAGACAATTATTCGCAGCAACTAGCATATATGAACCATCCCAAAGGAAAAAGTATTCAACCTCATGTTCACAATTGTATAGTAAGAAATGTAGAGTATACTCAAGAAGTATTATTTATAAAAAAAGGGAAACTGCGTGTAGATTTTTATGATGAGAATAAAATATATTGTGAAAGTAGAATATTAGCTGAAGGAGATATTATTTTACTGGCAACAGGTGGTCACGGTTTTGAAGTCCTCGAAGATATAGAAATGGTCGAAGTCAAGCAAGGTCCATATTCTGGAGAAGGGGATAAAACTAGATTTAATGGTGTAGAAAAATCAAAAATTAATATTATTGAATAAGTAATGGAAATGTTTATACCTGTAAATGAACCTTTGTTGGATGGCAACGAGAAGAAATATCTTCTTGAGTGCATAGACACTGGGTGGATCTCGTCTGAAGGTCCATTTATTAATAAGTTCGAACAACAAATGGCGTCATATGTCAACCGTAAATATGGAATTGCCGTCGCAAATGGTACCGCAGCTTTGGATATTACTATACAAGCATTGGGAATTACTAAAGGAGATGAAGTCATTCTACCTTCTTTTACAATAATCTCTTGTGCCACCGCAATTGTAAGAACTGGTGCTATTCCAGTACTAATTGACGCAGATCCTATAACGTGGAACATGCAGATTAATCAAATTCAAGAAAAGATTACTAATAGAACAAAGGCTATTCTTATAGTGCATATCTATGGTTTACCAGTCGATATGGATCCTGTTTTAGATATTGCTCGCCGACACAATTTATTTATTATTGAAGATGCCGCTGAAATGCATGGTCAAACCTATAAAGGAAATCCCTGTGGAAGTTTTGGAAACCTAAGTACATTTAGTTTTTATCCGAACAAACATATTACTACAGGCGAAGGCGGAATGATTGTTACTGATGATCCTAAATTGGCTGAAAGGTGTCGATCGTTGAGGAATCTTTGTTTTCAAGAGAAGAAAAGATATGTGCATGATGAAATAGGTTGGAATTATCGAATGTCAAATTTACAGGCTGCCATTGGTCTGGCGCAAATTGAAAGAATTGAACAGCATGTTCAAAAGAAAAGGGAAATGGGTAGACTATACAATGAGCTGTTGAAAAATATTTCATGGATTCAAACTCCCTTGGCCAAGATTGAGTATGCTGAAAACATATATTGGGTTTATGGAATTGTTCTTCATGACTTTCTCAATGTAGATAATGATGAAATAATGTCCAAATTAAGAGCAAGAAACATAGGAACCAGACCTTTTTTCTGGCCTATGCATGAACAACCTGTTTTAAAAAGAATGGGCTTGTTTATGAATGAGAGTTATCCAATAGCAGAGCGAATAGCACGAAAGGGTTTTTATCTACCTAGCGGACTTACATTAACAAACGATAATATTGAATATATTGTCAACTCTTTGAAAGAGGTTTTACTTGAGTATATTTAATAATTATTCAAAGTATTATAATCTGATTTAAAAAAACAATATTTACAAAAAGAATCTTCATTTCTCAATAAATTAATTCATACTCGAGTTAGAATATGTATTGTATGATATTAGATTGATAATATTAGATTTTAAGAAATGTATGAGCAAAATAGTTCAAAAGTCTAATAGTTGGGGTGTTTAATGTGTGAGGAGAAATTGAAAAAGAAAATTGGTTTGTTTTTAGGTTGTACTCCTGAATGGGGTGGACAATTTCAATATAATCTTTCTCTTCTTGATGCTTTTAATAAATTGCCTGAAGATGAATATGAAATTTCCATTGCTTATACAGAAATAATTTGGGAAAGCTACTTATCAAATTTAACATGTGATAAATTCTATATCCCCTTTGCAAAATTATCCTATTTATTCGGAATTTTGATCACTTTATTTAATTTACCACTTAAAATATGGTATAAAATATCGCCATTGATAGATCCAATTGCTAATAAAGTTAAAAAACAGAATTGTGATTTATGGGTTTTTTCTTCTTATAGCTTTACAAGCTACCAAATGCCTATCAAGTCTATTGGTGTTGTACATGATTTAATGCATCGATATGAGCGTGGTTTTCCCGAAATATCATCTTTTAGGATATATTATTGGAGAGAAAAAGTATTCAAGAAAATGTGTAAATACTGTCAATATATTTTTGTTGATTCTAATTTGGGGAAAAATCAGTTGATGGAATCATATGATATTGATAATCATAAAATATTTGTCATGCCATTTGTTATACCAGATTATATTTATCAACATAATAATATTCAGAATAAAAAAGGCTCATTAACGCTTCCAGGTAAATTCATCTTTTATCCGGCTCAATTTTGGAAGCATAAAAATCACGAAAATCTTATTTACGCTTTTGCTAACGTGATAAAGAAATATCCTAATATTCATCTAGTATTTACCGGTTCAAAAAAGAATTATTATAATAAAATAGTTACCCTGATACATGAACTAAATATTAAAGAAAACGTTCATATCCTGGGTTATGTTTCAAATGAAGAAATAGTAGATATCTATCGAAAGGCTCATGTGTTTATTTTTCCTTCGTTTTGTGGTCCAACCAATATTCCACCACTTGAAGCTCTTGCACTTGGTTGTCCGGTTAGTGTTTCAGATGTCTATGCAATGAGAGAACAATTATCTGAAGCGGCGATTTATTTTAATCCAAATTCTGTTTCTGAAATCGAAAATTCAATTTTGTCTTTATTGAATGATAACAAGTTGAGAGACAGTCTTAGAATAAAGGGTTATGAAATAGTAAAACACTATACCCAAGAAGTATTTAATAATAGATTTAGAAATACAATAAAAACAATTGTATCAGGATAAGAATCATATTTGAAATGAAAGTAACTATTATTACAATCGTGCTCAATAATGTCGATACAATTATTAGTTGTATGGATAGCGTTATGGGCCAGACTTATAAAAATATTGAATATATCGTAATTGACGGTGGCTCGACCGATGGAACCATTGATATATTGAGAAAATATAATGGGAATATATCCCAATGGATTTCAGAACCTGACAATGGTGTTTATTATGCAATGAATAAAGGCGTTAAGATGGCTACGGGCGATATAATAGGTTTTCTGAATGCCGATGATTATTATGCAGACAATGGAGTGATCCAACATATTGTTGATGAAATTAATCTTAATAAAGTTGATAGTTGTTATGGTGATGTGGTGTATGTTAAGAGGAATGATTTAATGAAGGTGACAAGATATTGGAAGTCTATTTCTTGCAATGTAGATAATTTTAAAAAGGGATGGTTCCCACCGCATCCGACATTTTTTGTAAAGAAAAATATTTATGATAGATTGGGCGTCTTTAACACAGATTATAAATTTTCATCTGATGTGGAATTGATGATTCGATTTCTATGTAAACATTCTGTGTCCACATGTTATATTCCTGACGTTTTAATTAAAATGCGCGACAGCGGCAAAAGCAATAAAAGTTTAATAAATATAGCACGAAGTGTTTGGGAATGTTATTTAGCAATGAAAAACAATAACCTCAATGTAACTCCGCTATATTTATTATCGACGTTGTTGTTCAGATTCAAACAGATATTTGTAAAATAATCGGTTGGTCGAAATTTATCATTTCTTCTTTTATTAACCAGTAGTTATTTGTGTCGATGGCTCGGGGACCTAGTACCGCTTCAAATAAGTAGCATTGCGTTTCGTTCATAGAAATCGCAATTTTTTCGCGGCACTGTGCCGCATGGAATACAAGATCATTTATTAGAATCGGCAATAGAACCAATAATAATCCAATTGAGAGATCGGGTAAAATTCTGATCATTCATTAAACCTGGATTCAATTGATAATGTGGCTTTAAGTGAGTTTTATTTCTATTTTAAATGTTAAGTTACATTTAGTATACCGTCTTAAGGAGTTTCATGAGTAAAAAAAGCGCTAGAAATAAAAGAAAGAATATTGAAGCTTCGAGAATGAACGCCCGTAAAAAACTACTTGTTGGCAATAGGAAAGAAATAGTTATTTACCTCCTATCGATCATAGGAATTATTTCATTAAGCCTAATTGTTTATTCCAATACTCTTCAGTCTGGATTTCAGTATGATGATAACGGCTCTATTATTAATAATTTAGATCTTAGACATTTATCTAATTTCACAGATATTTCGAAATGGACAAGACTTACAAATAGTCGTTCATTTTCTTATTTGACATTTGCACTAAATTATCATTGGAGTGAACTAAATGTTTACGGCTATCATGTTGTAAACAGTATAATTCATACGCTAACTGCACTTTCTGTCTTCTGGTTATTACTATTAACATTTAAAACACCGGTAATGCGTTCTGAAGAGGTAAGTAAATATTCAAAATATATAGCATTATTTGGTGCGTTGATATTTGTAGCACATCCTATACAAACAAATGCAATAACATATATAGTGCAAAGAATGACATCGATGGCAACGATGTTTTATATACTATCACTATGCCTTTATGTCCAAGGAAGGATGATACAGATTGAGGGGAAAAGAAAAGTATTATCATTGGTCTTCTATCTAGGCGCTGTCATTGGATTTGTTCTGGGGATGTGGAGTAAAGAAATAGTTTATTCGCTGCCCGGTGCTCTTATTATGTATGAGTTATTCTTTATTCGTGATAAGGAGAATAAGATTTATTGGAGATACATAATAGCTGCATTAACAATAATTGTGATCGCTTTTTTAAAAATATTTTCCGGAGGATTGCCGCGGGAAACAATCCAGATTTCTAGATTAGATTATTTGATGACACAGTTTCGTGTACTGGTTACATATATTAGATTGTTATTTATTCCTATCAATCAGAACCTTGACTATGATTTCCCATTATCAAAGACCTTATGGGATTTTGCAACAATGGGCAGTTTATTATTGTTAATTGGAATCATAATAGGTGGAATATATTCATTTAAGAAATATAGATTATTATCTTTTGGAATATTCTGGTTCTTTCTTACGCTCTCAATAGAGTCCAGCATATTTCCGATAACTGATGTTATTTTTGAACATCGTCTTTATTTACCAATGTTTGGGTATGTCCTATTTCTGGTAAGTTCCTTTTATTATTTTGTCCTCAGAAAGACGAGCCACCGCTTTGTTGGTATTTCATTACTAATTATTGTGTCTTCATATTCCTATGCTGCTTATTCGCGCAATGAAGTTTGGAAAACTGAAGTTTCTTTTATGACAGACATCATAGAAAAATCTCCTAATAAACCTAGGCCATATTACGGTCGAGCAAAAATATTAATCGACCAAAGGAGATATGATGAAGCAATAGCTGATTGCAATATGGCAATTAAAATAAAGCACGATTGCGCTGAAGCCTATAATAATAGAGGTATGGTTTATGCTTTATTAGGAAAAGATCTAAATATGGCTAAAGCCGATTTGGATAGTGCATTAAAATTTAATCCGATATATCCCGACGCAATGGTGAATTTAGCTAACGTGTATTGTTTAATGAAAAATTATGATTCTGCTCTTGTTAAGTTTGATAGGCTTTTACAGTTATTTCCTACCGCTATGGGCGGATATAATGGACGCGGAGTTTGCTATTTAAATACTATGAGGTACGATTCGGCAATTGCCAATTTTAATGAAGGAATGAAAATAACACCTAATAACTCAACATTGTGGTATAACAGAGGACTCGCGTATGCACGAAAAGGAATGCCCATTGATGCAATAAATGATTATAGCAGATCGTTAGCTCTCAATCCTAATGCGGGCGATGTTTACCTTGATAGAGCAATATCTTATCAAAATATAGGACAGCCAGTAAAAGCATGGGAAGATGTTCAACGATCAATAGCTCTAGGTCATAAAGTCCCTCCTCAGATTATAGAACAATATAAAAATATATTACTAAAAGCGAAAAAATAAATTCCGTTAGAATACTCGCAGGGGGTATTAATGCCCGTGTTCGTGAAATATTCTATAAATCCCACGGCAAGCCGAAGTGTAATTTCTAACGAGATAAATTAATTCAATATTTATTTGTTCCGAATGAAAACAGTATGCTCAATGTAGCAGTTGAAGCCGCGCTCGAAGCAGGAAAATATCTTAAGATGAACGTTGGCAAGATCAGAAAGATTGAACACAAGGGTGGTCAAGAAACAAATCTTGTTACTGAAATTGATAAGAAGTCGGAACTACTTATTATCAGCAAAATCAAACAGCACTTTCCGCATCACGATTTTCTCTGTGAGGAATCAGGTGCCGCGGAAGTGAAATCCGAATACCGATGGATTATTGATCCATTAGACGGGACGGTAAACTACACTCATGCGTTGCCCATCTATTGTGTGTCAATCGGTTTGGAATACAAAGGAGAGATAATTCTAGGCGCGGTCTATGATCCCAGTCGAGATGAATTATTCACTGCTGAAAAAGGTAAGGGTGCGTGGTTGAATAAAAAGCGCATAGAGGTTACTAAGACAACAAAGCTGATTGAAAGTCTCGTTGTTACCGGATTTGCGTACGATGTGAATGAGCGGCCAGAACCCGCAGTTACACACTTTAGAAATTTTCTTGTTGAAGCACAGGCAATTCGGCGGCTTGGGTCGGCAGCGCTTGATTTATGTTACGTTGCAGCTGGACGCTTCGAAGGCTTCTGGGAAGGAGTGATTCGCCCATGGGATATGGCCGCAGGAGTATTGATGGTGACAGAAGCAGGCGGTAAGTGGACCGACTTCCGAGGTTTTCCATCAAGTGTCTATAAAGAAGAAATACTTGCTACGAACGGATTGATTCACGAACAGATGGTCGCAGTGCTGAAGAAGAGAATAGGAAAACAAGGATAACCCTTCCGAAGGTTCTCATTGCTTAAGCTCTGGAAACCTTCGGAAGGTTGCTAAGCTCCCCATTTCCTCACACCGTTCTTATCCACGATATCTAAAATCATTGGTTTGCGTTCCGGCTTAGTGGAAGAGAACTTAAATGCTTTCGTAATTCTTTCGCGCGCAGAAGCAAGAACGTCCTCTCGGTCTGTATAAAAAATAACAAGAGAATCTCCAACATCGACTGCATCACCAACCTTCTTCTTCAATAAAATTCCTGCTTTCATATCGATCACGTCGTCGATCTTTTCGCGGCCGGCACCGAGGGAAATACTTGTCAATCCGAGTTCGAAAGAATCTATTTCGTTGACAAATCCTTGCTCACTTGATTTCACTTCCATAGCGAACTTAGGCAGGGGATAGCGTTCCAAATTTTCAATTGCTTCAACACTGCCACCTTGTGCACGGACGAGGTCGAGCAGTTTATGATATGCCGACCCGTCTTCAATCGTCTTTCTACATTTCTCAATTCCTTCTTCGATCGACTTCGCTTTTTTACCGAGATACACCATCGTTCCTGAAAGCACGTATGTCACTTCCATTAAATCGCTTGACATATCATTTTTCCCAACGGTACCGCGCAGACATTCGACGGATTCAATTACTTCCAGCCAATTGCCGATAGCAACGCCAAGCGGCTGGTTCATATCCGTTATATAACCGATGGTCTCTTTCCCAAATCCATTGCCGATGCCGACAAGTGTCTGTGCTAATTCCACTGCACGTTCGCGCGTCTGCATGAACGCGCCACGACCGGTTTTCACATCAAGCACTAATGCATCAATGCCTTCCGCTAATTTCTTGCTCATAATGCTTCCAGCAATCAGTGGAATGCACTCAACGGTTGCCGTCACGTCGCGAAGGGCATACATCATTTTATCGGCAGGTGCAATCTCTTTCGTTTGCCCGATCATCACCACACCAATTTCGCGAATGACTCGCTTGTATTCTGAAATGGAAAGATCGGTTCGAAAACCAGGAATGGATTCTAATTTATCGAGCGTGCCGCCGGTGTGTCCGAGTCCGCGCCCGGAAATCATTGGTACAGGAACGCCGCATGCGGCAACCATCGGTGCGAGAATAAGCGACACCTTGTCGCCCACACCACCGGTAGAATGTTTATCGACTTTGACGCCGGGAATTTCGGAAAGATCAATCACCTCGCCGGAATGCAGCATCAGCTTTGTGAACGTGAGCGTTTCCTCGCTGCTCATCCCACGGAAGTAGCACGCCATGAGGAATGCAGACATTTGATAATCCGGCACTGTGCCTTCGACGTATCCCGTGATGAGAAATCGGAATTCTTCTTCGGTGAGTGAACTACCTTCGCGCTTCTTCCGAATCAATTCAACAATATTCATAATAACAAGTGACTCGTGATGAGTGAATAATGATCAATGATATGAGATGAATGGGCAGTCATAGATAAGTAAAGGAGCATTCCTCATCGACCATATTCATTCATTGTTCATTGATTTGAGTTTTCGTTCAGCCAACATAATTCCGGCGATGGTTTTGCTGTCGCCGATCTCGCCGCGCACGATCATTTCTACAACAGTGGAAAGCGGAATATATTCAACCGTAAGACTCTGTTCGCCTTCGTCAAGATTTTGGCCGTGCTCGGATTTATTTAATCCGGTGGCAAGATAGATATGAAGCACTTCGCTGCAGAATCCTGGAGTGGTGAACATCGCTGTCAGTTTTTCATACTTGTCAGCAATGTAGCCAGTTTCTTCCTGCAGTTCGCGTTGAGCAGCTCTCAACGGATCTTCGTTCGGTTCAAGCTTTCCAGCGGGAACTTCCAAAATAAATTTTTTGAGCGGATATCGGTACTGCCGTACAAGAATCACATCGCCATTGTCGAGTAACGGTACGATAACACTTCCGCCCGGGTGGCTCACAATCTCACGTTTGCGGATATTACCCGGTGCGTCTTCGACCTCTTCGATAATCAGGTCGATGATGCTGCCGTGATACAATCTTTCGGACTTAATCGTTTTTTGGAGAGACATTGATGATCGGTGATGAAAGTTGAACGACATGCTGTGCAATACCGGAGGAAATTCCTTCCTTCATGAAAGCTGTATATATTTGTTCGCGCAAAACATTCTCTGCGCGGCCCTTTTTCTTCCAATCGTCAGTGCGTCCAATTAACTGAAGCGTGCATGATGATTCGCCCATTGCGCTGAAAAATACACTCGGTTCCGGTTGTTTGAGCAGATCGGAATTTTGACGAGCGAGGTTGAGCATGATTTCTTTTGCCCGCTCGATCGATGTACCGTATGCAACATTTACTTCAACGAGGACACGGATATCGTTTCGAGGATACGAATAATTGATGACCTTGGTTTTCGTCAACTCGGCGTTCGGGCTGACAATGAGATTATTGTCGAAGTCGAGAATCTTTGTGCTGCGAAGGCCAATTTCGAATACATCACCAATTTCACCGGAAGGAAGTTTTATTCTATCACCAAGACGAAACGGCCGATCCAGCATAATAACAAACCCTGCGATCATGTTTGCCAGAGTTTCCTGTGCTGCAAGAGCAACAGCCACTGAACCGCCGCCGAGGAAGACGAGCAAACTGCTGACATCGACGCCAAAATGTCCAAGAGAAATCACGGCTGCGACAAACAGTATCAAAATCATCACCAATCTATTCAAGATTGGAAAGAGCGCTTCATTGACCATCGATTCTGTTTTCTTTGCATGCGTTTCCATGGAATGTTTCAACAGTGTGTCGATGAGACGGATTATCAGCGCGGTGACAAGACAAACGAATGCAATATAGATGATGCCTTCCGAATATTGAACCAGTTCTTCACTAATTCTATCGGTGCGAGCAATGCCTTTGGCAATTTGTTCGATGGTAAGATATAAACCGATGACGATTGCAAGCCACTTGACACGGGGAAGGATGACGGCAAAAATCTTATCGTCTAATTCGGTGTTTGTTCTAGCAATAAGTTTGCGGCCAAGGGTATTGAGAAAGTATTTGAAAAAAAATCCAATAACCATAACGGCTGCGAATGCTACGAAACCGTTCCACAGGTAGAGTGTGAATCCACTGCCGATCAATTGCTGCACATGTTGGAATACATCACCCATATTAATAATTCCCTCTACTGCCGGGTTTTACGACTGCGCTGCCGGATTTGCACAATGGGCAATCTGTCGGCTGATGCGTAACAACTTCCATCTGTAAAACCGCAAATTGTTTTGTGTCAAATTGCACTTTTCCGTTGCTTCGATCGACAATACAGCCGGTACCGACGAGACTGCCTTTTGCGGCGTTCACTAAATCAATAACTTCTTTCGTGGAACCTCCGGTCGTTACAACATCTTCCACGACGAGTACGCGTTCACCGGGAAGAATTTCAAATCCGCGGCGCAGTTCCATCTTGCCGTCTTTCCGTTCGGCAAAAATAGTGCGCGCGCCCAGCATTCTGCCGACTTCCGTTCCAACCACAATTCCTCCGATGGCAGGAGAAAGAACGACTTCCACTTCGTTATATCCAAAGTGGCGTGCAATTTCTCCAGAGAGCAGGTGGAGATATTTCGGAAATTGCAGCACGCGGGCACATTGAAAATACTGCGGGCTATGCATGCCGGAAGTGAGTTGGAAGTGTCCTTCGAGGAGCGCTTTTGTTTCCCGGAAGATTTCAAGAATTTGTTCTTTGGGCAGTTTCATAAGCAAATATTTCTTGTTGTTATGGTTGATAAAAAGATACTGAGAACTCGTCTGAGGTGCAATTTTGGACTGATTATTGTGCCTGTTCCGTTACCTGTATTGCTATGAGGCGTATGTTTCAATCTTCAGCACAATTCTTCTTAATAGAGACATCTGAAATATTCTGGTAATATTGGTAGACGCGAACTTTAGTTCGCGATTGTGTTTAGAAAACGCAATCTAAAGATTGCGACTACCATCAATAATTCTATTTTTCAGATGTCTCTAATAAATTATTCCGTTGTTTTCAAATAGATCTGCCGAAATTTTCTTGAGACAAACCAAATAGAATAATTCAATTTTATTTCCTTCTTCAGTTTCGTTGCTTCATTTCAGCCACAAGTTTTTTAAACTTATCGGTTTCTAATCGTACCTGTTTAATAAAGCTGTTTTCTTCAACTGTGCCGATGGCGGCCGTCATTTCTGCCATGTTCCGATAGGTGTTTTGCCGGAACAGGTTATCGTAATCTTTTTTTCTGGTGATATAGACTTGATCTCGAATGTATTCCTGTATTTTCGCAGCTCGGTCGAGTGCAGCGATCCATTGCTCGTGAGTCAATGTATCCGTTCCAAGCAAAGTGCATAGCGAAGCATAGGCATGTTTTTGTTTCTCCAATGGATACGTTGTCCAGAGTGTGTCGTATCGTTTATGAATTTCTTCCCATGAAGCAAGCTTGCCGGATCCAATATCAGCACGAAGTTGGTCTACATCAGGTGCGGGAATTAATTGTCCGCCGAGATTAATCCATTGAATTTGTCGGCTGTTTTTCAGAGTCTCACGCATAGAAGAAAATGTTTCGTTCGTATTTGTTCTCAAGTAATCCAAAAGATTTTTTATGCCATAATAATGGATCATATCCTTATAAGCATGGTAGGATTTATATGCTTTAAGAATAACTACTTTACGATCGGATTTTTCCATATTCTCGCCGAGCACTTCTAAAAGAGCCATCTGTTTTTCCGGCCCATCCAATAGTTTTTGTCCGATTTGAATTAATTCTTTTTCGCTCTTCCTCTCGGCGGAATTGCCCTGACGAAGAATATCGGCTTTTGCTGTCCAGATTTCGAGAAGGCGCAGCGCGTTAAATATTTCTTCAATTGTATCCGGAGCAAGCGAATCGAATTCAATATTTTGCACTTTAATTTTTCGTTTATCTCGATTCTGAAATTTCCAGGTGTTTCGGGCTAAAGCATACATATTGTACATCCACCAAAATGCAGGCAGGACTTCAAGTCCATCCTTTGCTGCATTATTGTTGATCAACGAGAAAGGAAAAGGAATGTCCATTTCAACAGGATAGTCTGCTTTGGAGAGAAGAACGAAAGAAGCAAAACGGCAGGAATGTTTGATGCTTGTGCAAAGTCCCGGCCAGAATCCGCGTCCTGCCTGAACCTCGTTATCATTAGCACGGCTGTTGTGGTTTGAACCGATTGTAGCGCCTGCGGCCACATTGCTTTGTCCCAATACGACAGAGGCAATAAGGAATGAGTTATTATGATGCTGTTCATGCGCCGGGAAGATGAGGTTGTTCAGTACTTCGCAGCATGAGATCGTGGAGTTGTCACCTAAGAATGAATGGATTAATCGGGCGCCGTATTTAAGATTAGAGTTGTTTCCAAGAACGAAGCGGACAGCTTTCGATCCGTAAAAAATGTGACAGCCGTACCCTATTATTCCGTTAATTAATTCAACGCCCTCGCCGATTTGTGTGGATTCGGTCTCTGAAGAGTTAATGGTCAGGTTCTTAAGTTTATTCGCGCCCTTAATATAACAGCAGTTACCAATTTTTACGTCTTTGAGTATTCCAGAATTTTTGATCACACACTGGTTGCCAATCGTTCCATAGAAACCGCGACGATTGTCAAAACTATGCTGTGTTATCGTAATCAATTTTTCCTGAAGCGCTTTATCGTCACGATATTTTGCCCAGAGGTAAGCATCGGCTGTGATGATGCCGTCAAATGGCAGCACTCTTCTGCTTCCCGTTTCGTTCATCAGGTCCAGCCATACTCTCACATCTTCGGGCTCGCCTTCCTTAAGAATTCCGTTCCCGAACTTGGCGTGATCGGTCGTATGCATTTCATCGATGTTCAATAAAATGCATCGATCACCAATGATGTAATGCGCAAGATACCGTACATTGCGTATAGTTACATTATCTCCGATATCGCACGCTATAACAACGCTGTCAGTTATTCCAACGGGCACCTGCAGATCATGATGCTTGAGATTGACATTCTGAACGCATCCAATTCGAATAATCCCCAAAAAACTGTTGTTTTTGATTTTGTTTGGATCAAATGGATCTGTAACCAGTATATCGCCCCAGTTATCAGATGTATTTTTGTTTTGTACGAGGTGTTCTATTTCGTCTGCACGAAGCTGCCGCCATCGGTCCTTTGGCCATGGAACTTGTGCGTTGCGTTGATAGTATTCGTCTTTGTCGTCCGGGAGATATTCCTTCGGGATGAAATTTCTGCCGATGCTGTCTGAAGGTAGAATTGATACAGTATCCATGTCGGGGCCCTTCTATCCAATCGGAATGGCTATTCAGATAGTTTTAGCGTAATAAATGGTAAAAGAATAGTGAATTATCGGAACGATATCAATTTGATTTTGTATTCCAGGTAACTTCTCTACTCTATCTCTAGTTCAAGAATCCGCTGACGCGCTGTACTTTGCCAAGTTTTGTTCCAAGAAAGCGTTCTCCAATTTCGGCAAATTTGTGCGGGACGTCGCTGACGAAAAATTGCAAGTTCGGCTTTAATGTACTCGTGTTATTCAATTTCAAGTCTGTAAGCATGTTCTTGACAACGAATGCAGTTGCTTCTCCAGAATCAATCAACGTGACACTTTGGTGAAGTACTTTGCCGATGAGGTTTTGCAAGATAGGATAATGTGTACAGCCAAGCACAAGCGTATCAATTTTTTCGAGTGTCAAAGGGAAAAGATATTCTTTGGCGATCAATTCTGTTGCTTTGTGATCGATCCAACCTTCTTCAGCAAGCGGAACAAAAAGCGGGCATGGCTGACCAAATACTTTAATGTCGGAATCAATCTGACGAATGGCGTTTGTGTACGCATTGCTGAAGATAGTACCGACTGTGCCGATAACGCCAATGCGCTTATTCTTTGTTGCTCGTGCGGCAGCTTCTGCACCTGGAAGAATCACACCGACAACCGGAACTTTTGCCCGTTTCTGCACAACATCAAGAGCGACGGCTGATACTGTGTTGCAAGCGATGACGATGAGTTTCACATCGTGTTGAAGCAGCACATCTGTATCTTGAAGGGCATACTCACGCACAACCTGTGGTGATTTGGGTCCATACGGCACTCGTGCCGTGTCGCCAAAATAAATAATATTTTCGTGCGGTAAGTAATGCGTTAATGCGCGGACTACAGTCATACCGCCAATACCGGAATCAAAAACGCCTATGGGGTGTGCAGTATTCATACTAGCTCATCAATGAATTCTTATGCTATAGGCCCCGATTCGGAGAGAGTCTGAATCGTCGCGAGAATTTCTCGCTTTGCCGTTTCTTGTTGTGCGGGATCATCCAACTTATTTCCACTGGCATCTAAAAGATAGAACGAATCCACAATGCCGTCCACGCGAGTGGCTATTTTTGCAAACGAAATATTGAAGCCAAGGCGCGCAATTGTTCCGGTGATTCGGTAGAGAAGACCGAGCATATCCGGTGCATACACATCGATAATTGTAAACTGCGGGTGATCCTCAAATTCCACATCGCAGCGCGTGTTTGGGTTCATTATCCGAGTGCGCCGTTTCCAGCGCATACGATGCCGTTCGATGAGATGCGCGATCTCAGTGCGCCCTTCCATCACTTCTGTCACATCTCGGCTGATCCGTGAACAATGGTCATCGGAGAGTGCTGTATTGGATCCGAATTCCACAACACGAAATTTATCTATGACGATTCCATCGCGTCGCGTGAACACTTCGGCGTTTAAAATGTTTGCGTCGTTTGCGGTCAGTACACCGCAGAACTGAGAAAGTACACCTGGCGAATCATGGGCAATGAATGTCACGTCAGTAAAACTGCCGGATTGTTGAAAAAGGACGGAAACTTTTTCAGCTTGGTGAATAGCTTGCAAATGGTTTGCAATTTCGTCTGGCTTGAATGCTGCAATATACGATGTATCGGAGAATTGCGAAATGTGGGCATTCACTTCGTCTGGAGGAAATGCAGACGCAAGATTATGAATGACATCCGTATGCTTTTCTTCCACAAGCTGAGCGGTCCGCTTATGGACCTCTTCGCTTGTCATTTCTTTTTCCAACACGATGCGTGCTTTGCGATACAAATCCCGAAGTAAAAGTTCCTTCCATTCGGTCCACACATTTTTATTGACTGCAGAGAGATCCGCGTATGTGAGAACGTACAAATAATCGAGTTGTTCGATACGGTTACATGTCCGTGCGAACTCCACAATTGTTTGCGTGTCATTCAAATTGCGGCGGAACGCCACCTGTTCCATAAGCAAATGATGTCGAATGAGGAATGAGACATCTTCCATCAAATCGTCATACATTAATCGTTGAAGGACGCGCTTTGCGATGAAAACACCCTTTATTTCATGCTTGCCGATATGAGACGGCTTGGCGATATCGTGCAACAGGCAGGCGATATACAGAGTGTCTCTTCTCGGCAGGGCGCGAAAGACTGTTCCGAATGAAGAACTTGAATGTTCAAGCGTTTCAGCATTGGCGAGCGCGATGAGCGTGTGTTCATCGGCGGTATAATAATGGTACTGATTATGCTGGAAGAATGAGACCATCGGTTTCCACTCCGGTATCCATCGTTCGAACAGCCCTAGTTCATTCATTTTACGAATCGCGCTACCAACGCCATTTGGTCTATGAAGAAGGAGCCGGAATAATTCTGTTTCCGATGGAGTGCTGAGCGGTTTAAGAAATTGCAATCGGCGATGAATGGCATCTTCCAACTGGAACGAAAACTTGGCATGACGTTCGCTCCGAAACAAAAATGCGCGGAGGAGAAGTTCGTTAGAAATAAGCACACTGCGTTTTGACAGATGGATTCGCCCGTTTTGTATGACCAAAGCACTGCTGAGTTTTGCTGTTTTCGTTATGAGAACAACGGGTGACCAGCGGTCATGCGACCAATCGATGACCCGTGTGCAAAATGACGCCACAGAACGTGAAGCTCTATAGTAATCCTGCATAAAACGCTCAACCTTCGCCCGCTCCGAATTTGTGCGATAGCGAAGGCCGGAAGCAACGTGCTGCTGAAAACTAAATTCCAGTGTGTCGTGGAGAGCGTTGGATTGAATGTGCATTTCGTTACGCACTCGAAGCAGCGTATCAAACGATAATTTTATTTCTTTCAAAGACGATGGTGTGAATTGCAGTTTCACTGCTCGAGATTTAAGAAGATGCAGCGTAGCGGTTTCTGATGTTCCAAGGTTTTTCGGAATCGGTATTGTTCCTGTACCGCGCATTAACCAGAGTGCGGTATGAATATCACGCAGACCGCCGGCACTGTTTTTTATATTCGGTTCAAGAAGTTTTGACGAGCTGCCATATTTGTTATGCCGCATTTGCCGTGACTCGGAAATCCTATGTACGAAAGAATGCTGATCGCCTTCTTTGATCTTCTCTTGGATGGATGAGATAAGTTTTCGAACTATGGTTTCATCCCCACAGATAAACCGTGCCTCGATGAGCGACATACGGGATTCAAAATCTTCTGGGGGAAGGGAGATACATTCATCAATAGTGCGGAAGCTGTGGCCAATATCTAAACCGGTATCCAATAAGTTGTGGATAAATTCCTGAACTGCTGGAGTAGCGGAATTCCGATGTTGTTCATCTGAGATGAGAAACATAACGTCTGTATCAGAAGAAAAGCATAGTTCTTTTCTTCCGTAACCGCCCAGAGCAACGATTGTTACATGGTGAGAGTCACTTGTGAGACGCTTAAAAATCAACTGTAAAAGAGAGTCGCGCTGATGTGTCAACGCAAGACCGACGCGAATACCGCCTGCACCTGCACGATGCATCCGGAGTATTTCTTGTGTTTTCTTTTCGTAGTTTTTTTTAATTGTGCGGAACGTACTCACAGAGTTAATATAATCATTTTTGAGGTTCAGTGTGAAATACTAAAAGACTTTCCTCAGTATCATTCTTTATTGCTGAGCATCACTCGTGAAGAGTGCTCACAGTTGTTTTTATGAACGCGCTTTGAGTTGAAGACATACAAGAACAGTATCAATGCTATCACCTAAGATCATGATCACTTTTACATAAGAGAATGTCATGCAATCAGAATAAGAAATTCAATTGTACGATACACTATTCGCAAAAATTTCAGAAAGCTCTACAGATAATAAAATCTATTTCTATAATTGGAAAAATTATAGAAAACCAATAATTTATTGTAAGAATAATGATATGGACAACTTCGGACATTAAAGGATATTCATATAAACAATATTGGACATTAAGGGAACTATCAGTAAATTTATATTCAAAAAAAGGGATTTATGGAGCTCAAAATCAAGGATATTGTCGATCTTTTACAAGTATCCGAAAAGACTGTTTACCGCTGGATCAAAAATAAAAAAATTCCCTGTTATCGAATCAATCATCAATATCGTTTTAATAGAACGGAAATTAATGAATGGATTTTGAGTAATAAGATAGAGCTTTCTTCTACATTAATTAATTTGACAAATCCAGATAGGCGTGATAGTTTAGAGCGGCTTGTAGAAAAAGGTGGAATTGTTACTCAAGTCTCAGGAGAAACTGTCCGTGAAGTTTTACAAAGTGCGGTTCAAAGAATCATCACACCGCAAAACATATCGAAAGAAGAAATTCTCTCTGCTCTGCTGAGCAGGGAAGAGCTGATGCCGACGTCAGTTGGTAAAGGCATTGCAATTCCTCATCCACGCAATCCTATTATTACCGATTTAAAAAATGCGAGTGTCTCAATTTGTAGTTTGGAAAAGCCGGTTGATTTTGGTTCTTTAGATAATCAACCTGTCCATACTCTTTTTATTTTGCTCACAGCAAGTCCTAAGATGCATTTAGAAGTGCTTTCTAAAATCTCCTATTTATGTCAAGATGATACATTCTTAAACATTTTGAAAGAACATTCAAATACAGAAACGATTTTGGAGTATGTCCGCAAGAGAGAATTCGAATGGCAGAAAAAGGAGGCCGTGAATACATGATTAGCTTGCTCATCGGTACGGCGCTTTTTTCTGTCGGAGGATTCGTTGCTCTTTTTCTCAAAGAAAAATTTAAATCGATAGCGTTCATAGTATTTGCCGTAATTGCTCAATTATGTATTCTCCCAAGCGTCATTGGAATTCTTTTATCCGGTGGACAGATCGATGCGCAATTCTTTTTCTCTGAACCTATCGGAATATCATTTCTTCGATTGGATCCTTTAGCTGCACTTTTTTCTCTCATTATTTCTCTCGGCGCATTGTTTGCCGCCGTTTATTCCCACGGCTATATGAAAATGTATGCTGGAGATACATCAGACCTTTCATCTTACTATTTCTTCTTAGGATTGATGTCATCTTCAATGCTTTTAGTCGTCATAGTTCAAAATGCTCTGCTCTTCCTTGTTGTTTGGGAAACGATGTCGCTTACCTCGTTCTTTCTTGTCAACTTTGAACATAAGAAAGAAGAAGTGCGCAAAGCAAGTATCTATTATCTCGTTGCAATGCAAATTGGTGCTGCTTTTCTCATTGCAGCATTCGGTTGGTCTTCCGCCATCGCAGGTTCGCTCGATTTTAATTCTTTTAAAAGTGTTGTCTGCAATTCGGGCAGTTCTTCAATCTTCATTTTTATTCTTTTCTTTCTTGGATTTGGCACAAAAGCCGGATTTGTGCCTATGCACACGTGGCTGCCTAAAGCGCATCCCGCAGCTCCGACTGGTGTGTCGGCGCTCATGTCTGGTGTAATGATTAAAATGGGCGTTTACGGAATTCTGAGAATTCTTTTACTGGTCGGTGTTCCAGACTATCGTTTGGCGTACGGGGTTATTGTCATGTCGATTGTCACCGGTATCTATGGTGTGGCAAATGCTATAGCACAGCACGATCTTAAAAAATTGCTTGCATATCATAGCATAGAAAACATCGGCATCCTCGGGATGGGAATTGGCATTGGTATGCTTGGTTTAGTGTATAATAACACACCTATTGCGGCACTCGGCTTTCTTGGAGCTTTGTTGCACACGATCAATCATTTTACTTTTAAGAGTGTTTTGTTTTATGGAGCTGGAATAGTGTACTCACAAACTCATACAAGAGATATTGATAAACTCGGCGGTCTAAGCAAGTATTTGCCATTTACATCTATCCTGTTTTTGATTGCCTCACTCGCAATTAGCGGCATGCCGTTACTGAACGGATTTATTAGTGAATTTGTAATATTTCTTGGCCTCGCAAGAAGCTTTTCAATCAACAACATTGCATTCAATATTGCTGCTCTCATGGGACTATCCGGCTTAGCGCTTATTGGCACAATGGCTCTTTTATGTTTCACCAAAGTTTATGGAATTTGTTTTTTAGGCACACCTCGATCAGAGTTGCACTTCACACCAGAAGAAAAAGAATATTCACTCCTTCTCCCAATGGCCTTTTTAGTCTTCGCCATGATCGTGATCGGTGTTTTCCCTGTATTTGCAATCAAGTTGCTGTCATCCGCCGTCGGACAATTTCTACCAGATGCATCTCATACAGCAATGCCGGAAATTATTTCGTTGATGACGACAATATCGACCTCACTCTCTATCTTCATTATTTTGATTGGGTCCTTTTTTACCATAAGAACTGTTTTACTGAGAAAAAGGTCTGTGCAAGTTTTCAAAACTTGGGATTGCGGATACCAAAAAGAAAGTAGCCGTATGCAATACACGGCTAGTTCTTTCGCTCAGCCGTTCTTACAGTTGACTGCCGAGTTGGTCCCGCAAAAAGTGCAAGTTCATAAAGAACAGGTGTTGTTCCCAACGCGCGCTTCGTTTGAAAGTCATGCGCAAGATTTTTCGGAGCGAGTACTTATTCAACCATCCATACGGTTATTGAATAACTTCCTCAATAAATTCTCATGGATTCAAAGTGGAAGAATGCAGCAGTATATTATTTACGGGTTAATCTTCTTAGTCTTTCTTCTTCTTTGGATTTGGGGCGGCAAATGATGACGAAGATATTTGTTTTTGCGATAACCTGCGTTTTGCCTTTTCTTTTTATTGGCATTATCAATAAAACCAAAGCCCGATGGGCTGGCAGAAAAGGCGCGTCGGTTTTTCAACCGTACTATGATTTCCTGAAACTCCTCCGCAAAGGAGAGGTCATAAGTAAAACAACTTCCTTTATATTAAAGATTGCCCCTTCTGTAAATATTGCGGCAGCACTCTTTGCGATGTTGTTTATTCCAATTCCATTTATTGGGTCGATCATCCATTTTCCGGGAGATTTCATTGTATTCACATATACACTTGGATTGGCAAAATTTATGCTGGTGCTTGCAGCGTTAGATACCGGCAGCAGTTTTGAAGGAATGGGAGCGAGCAGAGAGGTTACATTTTCAACCTTGGTAGAGATGGCATTCTTTATTGTTCTTGGCACACTTGCCTTATTGACCAATCAGATCTCGTTCGAGGCAATATTTGCGATGCTGACTGTGAGCGCTGGTTATTCACTCTTGGTAAAAATTCTTTTAGTGGCTTCATTGTTTATTATGCTCTTAGCTGAAGGCAGCCGAGTTCCGGTTGATGATCCCAACACGCACCTCGAACTTACCATGATTCACGAAGTAATGATTCTCGACTACTCCGGCCCTGATTTAGCTTTTATGGTTTATGCTGCCGGGATGAAAATGATGCTCATTGCAATGTTGATTGCAAATTTATGTATTCCGCCATATTTTCCATCGATCGCTGCGCTCTGCCTCTTTTTCGGGGTTCTTATCTTTATATATATAGCCGTTGGAGCGGTTGAATCGCTCATTGCGCGTTCGAGAATGTCGCATGTTCCACAATTCATTTTCCTTATGACAGCTCTTTCTTTGACAGCGTTTGCAGTCGTTGCATTCTTTCTGCGCGGAGGTCTTTCATGACCGATATCCTGATCATTCTTCTCGGTACAAGTATGCTTTATGTCTTTGCCGTCAGTCGCATTGAAGCGTATGTAAAAACATTAGCATTGCAAGGATTCCTTCTTTTTCTCCTTGTCATAGTGGATATTCAAGAAATCAATTGGTTGAACATTGCATTTCTCAGTCTGGAGACATTAGTGATCAAAGCTATTGTTATTCCATACTTTCTCTTAACAGTCATCCGCAAAAATGAAATTGCACGGGAAGTAGAGCCTTACATTACTCAATTTTATTCGCTTATTTTTGCAAGCGCAATTTTTGCTTTTGGATTTGTTGCTGCATTCTGGGCAGCAAAAACAAATGCCGGCATCAAGCCGCTCTACTTCGGTGTATCCATTATGTTGATTGTTTCAAGCCTCTTCCTCATTATTAACCGCAAAACAATCATTACGCACATCCTCTGCTATATGATGCTGGAGAACGGAATCTTTCTGCTCTCACTTTCTGTCGCCAACGAATTGCCCTTCCTGGTGAATCTTGGCGTCTTGCTCGATCTTTTTGTCGGTATTTATCTCTTCGTTATTTTCTTCAACAAAATTCAAGAGATGTACGACGGCAGTCATATTGATGAACTTACAGAATTAAAGGATTGATGATGATTGGATTAGTACTTTTTATGCCGATACTATTTGGATTATGGAGTGTGATAGCAAGAAATAAACTTGTGAATCGCATTGCTTTGATCGGTTCTGCCGTTCTGTATGTTGTCATTGCTGCGGCACAGTGGATGAATATTGAATGGTACGTGCTGCCGACATGGTTTTTAACATACTTTCAATTTGATACGATAGGACTCTACTTCTTTTCAATTATGACACTCGTCTTTGGCAGCGCCGCAGTGTACAGTCTTTTTTATTTTAAAATACATGCGCTCTCTGCAAAGCAAGAAGCTGTCTATATTATTGAAATTCTGTTTTTTATTGTCTCTATGAGCGGCGTCATTCTTTCAACACATTTAGCCTCGCTTTGGGTTTTTATTGAAGCGTCGACATTGACAAGCGCAATGTTGATTTATTTTGAAAAGAAAAAATCATCCTTAGAGGCTGCGTGGAAGTACATTTTCATTTGTTCCATTGGAATTGCGCTGGCGTTTGTCGGCATCATCGTGCTTTCTATCGGCAGTCGGCACATTGATTCGTTGTTCTTCAAGGATCTCTATGCTCGCGCTTCTGAAATAAATCCGTTTTGGCTCAAGGTCTCGTTTGCATTCATTTTTGTTGGATTGGGAACGAAAATTGGTGTTGCACCAATCCATGCATGGCTGCCGGATGCCCACTCCGAAGCACCTTCGCCTGTCTCTGCGCTGCTTTCCGGGGCACTGTTGAATTCCGCTCTTCTTGGTTTGCTTCGTGTTCAGGAAATATTTATTCATGCTCGGTTAGACGACTTCTCGAATTTTCTTTTTCTCATTACCGGTTTTCTTTCTTTGATGGTGAGTGCTGTTTTCATGCTGCGATTAAAGAATTACAAGAGAATGCTTGCGTATTCTTCCATCGAGAACATGGGCATCCTTTTCATTGGAATTGCACTTGGCAAGTACGGAATATTCGCCGCTCTTCTTCATACGCTTGCTCATTCACTCTCAAAGGCATCATTGTTTCTGACGTCAGGCAATATCCTGCAATTATATAAAAGTAAAAGGATTGAAGAAGTGAATGGATTGCTTCAAACAGATCCGCGGACCGGCTGGCTTTGGATTATTTCCATGCTTGCTATCATCGGCTTCCCGCCGTTTCCTGTTTTCATCAGCAAATTTTTAATTGTAAGGGCTTTTTGGTTAAGTGGAATGTCTTGGCTTGCAATCCCATTCTTCTTGTTTCTCGTGATTATCATGTTTGGTATGGGCGGCACTGTATTCAAAATGGCTTTTAGTGATGTACAAACAGCCAATGCGGGAAGTAAAAAATTTGCTGCCTATGCTTATGCGCCTCAACTGGTGCTGCTTCTCATTCTTTGTATCATCGGAATAAATATGCCGAAGCAAGTCCTTGATTTGCTCAATGGCGCTGTTGGATTTTTTCAATAATTGGGGTTTCCATTGAATTGGGCCGAAATAAAAAATTTACAATCAATCTCATTGAATGAGATACCGCGGCTGCATATTGACGATTTACGAAATCAGCTCATAGAGAAAATTAAAAGCGGTAGGCGATTGGTGCAATATTTCGCCGATAAAGAAACCGACGGAATTGCGATGTACGCGATCGTTGCTGATGATAATAACTCAAGATTGAGTGTCGCTTCCTCAAAGATTAATTTTCAATCACACTATCACTCTTTTACATCCGAGATACCTTCCGCATCGTTGTTTGAACGTGAACTATTTGAACAGTTTGAAATCACACCGGAAGGACATCCCTGGCTCAAACCCGTCCGGCATGGAATTGCCGGAATTGATCAGCGTGAAACACCCTACGAATTCTTTAGCATGACCGGCGAAGAAATTCATGAAGTGGGTGTAGGCCCAATTCATGCAGGCATTATCGAACCCGGCCATTTCAGATTTTCCTGCCACGGTGAAAAAATATATCATCTTGAAATCGAGCACGGCTTCCAGCATCGCGGGGTTGAAGCGCTCTTCATAAAGAATAACAATCGCCCTGTCTATCTCGAAAAGTTATCGGAATCTATTGCCGGCGATACAGTTATTGGTCATTGCGGTACATTTGTCCGTGCGATGGAATCTGCTGGAAAGATATCGGTTTCGCGAACAGTAAAAACGATACGTACGATTGCCCTTGAACTGGAACGGATCGCTGTTCATCTTGGCGATTTGTCCGCACTCTCTGGTGACGTTGCATATCTGACAGGTAATTCTGTGTTTGGCGCGCTTCGCACAAAAGTTATCAATACAACAATGTCCATTTGCGGCAACAGATTCGGCAGGGGATTGTTAGCAATTGGCGGTGTTCATTATACGATCTCTTCGCAGTTGCAAGACAAAATATTGGCAACAATCAATGAACTTGAAGATGACGTGCTTTTGGCGGGTGAAGTCTTGTTCACGTCAGCATCTACTCTGGAACGATTTGAAAAGACCGGAATTATAGAAAAAGAAACAGCAAGAGAAATTGGCATGGTTGGTCCTGCGGCACGAGCAAGCGGTGTCGCAATCGATGTACGTGCAGATCATCCGTTTGGTGCCTATGAATCTTTTCCCGTTCATAAATTAACGCTGGACAACGGGGATGTATTTGCAAGAGCATATATTCGTTTTGTAGAGATTCAGCAATCCGTTAAAATAATTCGTGACCAATTGAATAATCTTTCAGAAGGTGAGTCAAAGAATATTGTATCCTCGCTTCAGCCAAACCGTTTCGTCGTTTCCCTGACCGAAGGATGGCGCGGTGAAATTGCTCACGTACTGCTCACGGATAATGATGGGAACATCAAACGTTTGAAAATCAAAGATCCTTCATTTAATAACTGGCTTGCTTTGGCATTGGCTGTCCGCGATGAAGGGATCTCCGACTTTCCGTTATGCAACAAGAGTTTCAACCTTTCCTATTGTGGTATTGATTTGTAATACTATTGGTGAAGAATGCTCGACCTCATAAAACTTAGAATACGTCATGGCTTTCAAGCGATTGCAGATATTCGAAATGCTGCGTTGATGGAAACGCATCGTGGCTTTCCAATTATTGACGAAACGAAACACACAAACGATTGGCAAGAAGTTGTCGATATGTGCCCAACGAATGCAATAGCGAAAAATCCGTTGGCAATCGATCTTGGAAAATGTATTTTTTGCGGTGAATGCGAACGCGCATCGAATGGAGCAATCCATTTCAGCAATAATTATAAAATAGCGGCCTCAAAGAAAGATCATCTCGTTGTCGCACCGGGAACGGATTATACTGATTATGTTGCATCAGCAATCGAAGCACGGAAAAAAATACATACAGTGTTCGGCCGCTCCTTAAAACTGAGACAGGTTTCCACCGGCGGGTGTAATGGATGTGAGATGGAATTATCTGCCTGCGGAAATGTCAATTTTGATATGGGACGCTTTGGCATCGATTTCGTTGCCTCGCCGCGCCATGCGGATGGCATTGTCATCACCGGGCCTATCACAAAAAATATGGCGCCGGCTTTACTGGATGCCTATAAAAGTATCAGCGAGCCGAAAATTGTTATTACCGTCGGCGCCTGCGCAATTAGTGGCGGTGTGTTTGCTGAATCCAACGAATTGAATCGCGAATTTGTCAATACGGTAAAAATCGATTTGTTTATCCCCGGCTGTCCGCCACATCCTCTCACTATCATCAATGCTATTTTGGATTTTATCGGGAAAAAGTAAGACACTCAATGGATTTGTTGAGGTAATGGCAAGGGTTTGTTCTCGATACTTCAATTCACTTGTTCTGTGCCTGTCAGGACGCAACTCCTGAAAGCACATTCAAATCCAGCTTCAAAACGTAAATCCAAGTGTTGCATAGAACGTAACTTCATCCTTCGAACGGGCAAAACTAAAACTGACGAGATATTCCGGTTTTATGATTGAGAACCATACCCCACCACCGACAGCGTTATGCCAGTTGTGAGATTGTTCACCATCGATGAAGACGCTGCCTGTTTCAACAAATCCCGAAATTCCTGCCCAGAGCGGAACGAGAAATGGAATCTGTGCTACGCGCGCGCGAAGCTCCATGCCGCCTTGCAACGAAGCATCGCCTGCAAAACGTTGACGTTCGAATCCGCGCAGCGATTCGTTGCCTCCAAGAAAAGCAGACTCAAAGAAAGGATGGTTTCCCCATATCTTTTCCCCGGCTGCTCTTACAGCAATTGTTAATGCTTGAATGTTCACAGGCGTAAAGTATGTCCGAGTTTCACACCGGAGTTTGTAGAATGTGTTTGCATTGTCGAACATTTTCGGAAGATAGGAAACCTCTGCTTTCATAAACAAACCGCGGGTCGGTAACTTGTCTGCATCACGGCTGTCTGCTTGAATACGGGCAGAAAGGTTTAAAAATGTCAGACTTTTATTATAATAAGAAAGTTGGAGAGCGTCGAGGAGTGTGCCCGGTTTTGGGTTGTTGTCGATAAGCTTGATGGTACTGCCGAATTCTGCAGATGTGTTGGCGGCGATTGCGAAGTCGACTGTAGCGCGAAAAAATACCTGCCTTTGGTCAACTTTATAAAATTCAGAATGGTCGAGTGATGGGCTGTACGTCGTTTCATTGCCCAGTCCGAAAAAATTTGATAAATCGAGCTGTGAAGCATGGAATTGAAGGAATGTACTTATACCGCGAAACCAATCCCGGAATTCTCCAGTCGCATCTAAGCGGTAGCGTCCGGTTTCCGTTGCAACTCCGGCACGCACACTAATTTGTTTAGTGTATGGTTCCATACGATAGCCATATTGCGTATAGACAGGTCCACCGCCGATGAACAGCCCGTCATCAGGATTGATATCCAGCCACGGACTGAACGACCACTCACTGCCCCAATTGCGGATCACTGGAGTATTGCTGCCCATTTTGGTACGCAATACTGAATTATTATTATAAAAAACTGCACCTGCAGAAGCAAAAAGATTCAAGTTGGAGAATACTCTTCTGCTTTTGCTCATATCGACAAGTTCATTCTTCCCGCTACCGCCATCGACAATAATTTTCATAGTGCCGTTTTCTTCTCCTTCGATTGTCGCCTTATCATCACCATCAAGGAGCAGCAGACGAATCTCTTTTGTGAAATCATCGTGGAACAATCGCTGGTAGAGAGGTGTCTGTGATGTGTCGACACGATCATATAGTGCAACGGAAACCATATGCCTACCGATCCTGCGAATTTCTACGCGTTCTGCTTTATTGCTGCCATGGATTTCCACGTATGCCGATGACAACTTGTAGAATTCACTCGCTGCCATCGGCAATTGTGCGCGCCGAGCCTGAAGAATCTGTAGAATCGATTTTCCTTCCTTTTCTAATATCGGGACAGGTAATTTTGATATTGACTGTATGAGAACGGAATCGGATATCTGAATCTGAATCCAGTTCGCCAACGAGTCCCAAGTTTGTTTTGGAAAAGATATTAATAATCTGCGATCGAGAGTACGTCCTGTGAGCGTGGTATTCTCGACGCTGGAAATATTCTCACCGCAATGTTCCAGCTCTGGAAACGCAAGGTCGGCTATAAGAGGGAGCAAACCATTCAACCGAACAAGTGCTTGTCGATGTGCAAGCGGTACGGGTTCCCAAATGATGCTTGTCGGGGTTTGTACTTTGAGCCATTGCCATTGATCCGCCGAGCGATCCCAGTCGCCAAGGAGAATATCGATAAGCCGAGCTTTGAGATAATGCAATTCATCAACTCTATTGTGGAGATCATTCTCCAGCGATTCCAGAATCGACGATGTTTCAAATAATTCACTCTGAGGAGATGCGATGTTTGTAAATGGAATGCGCCATGGTCCTTCAAGAATTCCAAGCCTTCCTCCGGCTTGCAGATTATTCTTGTCAAAGTCTTTGTTGTCTGGTAGAGAGATAAGACGTGATTCTCGAAAAGCCAGCCCCGCTGCTTGTAGAATTGGGGCAACGACGAGTGATGCAAATGGATTTAATGTACTCATTTGGTCATCGATAATATCTCGCGGCAACAGAATTGATAACTCTTGAGGGAGTGAAGAAGCGGAATCCTGATAGTTCGGCGTAAATGTTTGCGCGTTTCCGTTCTTGTCTTTAAAGAGTAGTGAGCGAGTAACGATCCCCTGATGTGATCGTATGAGCAACGTGTCGAAGGTAAGAATGCCGGCAGAAGAATCCAAATTCAGAATTTCTACTTTTACCGGTGTTGTCCACGTATCGCGCCAAAGTGAACCGAATAAAAACCGATGGAGACTGCTTGCTTGAAATTCCGGATTGGCGGCTATCGTTACACTATCGGGTTGGAAAAGAAAGACGCTGGATTGTGCATCTGCGCTTTGAGTAACAAGGAATGTTAGAAAAAGAGCGTATTTCAATCCAGGCATTGTTGTGATTTTGAGCCAGTGGTGTCTTCGATTGATGTGAAGTAATAATACGGAAAACTTTCTGTTTTATCAGTACATACATATGAAAATTGCATCAATGTGAATGATCAAGTTGAGATTAGTCTTAACAAGGAAGGCAATTTTTCAAAAAAATCCGTAAGTTATACACACTAAAAATTATTCTATGATTATTGCTGAAAGGACTGGCGCTATGCCGCACAAACCTTTTAAGAATGAACCATTAACCGATTTTTCCAAACCGGCAAATCGGAAAGCGATGGAAAAAGCGCTCGCCAACGTGAAAGCGATACTGGGAAAGGAATATCCTCTCGTTATCGGCGGAGAAGAAATCCGCACTGACGACAAATTGCAATCCATAAATCCATCCAGGCCGAATGAAGTGATTGGAGTGTTCTCGAAAGCGAATCCCGATCTCGCGAATAAAGCCATCGAATCTGCAGTAAAGAAGTTTGAAGAATGGAAATGGGTTGATTCGAAAAAACGAGCCGAGTATCTTTTCAAAGCCGCCAAGCTCATGCGGAGGCGCAAGCACGAATTCAGCGCGATGCTGATTTACGAAGTCGGTAAGACGTGGCCCGAAGCCGATGCTGATACGGCAGAAGCAATCGACTTCCTTGAGTTTTACGCGTGGGAGATGCTGCGTTATTCTAATAAGCAGCCTATTACAAAAATTCCTGATGAGAAAAATGAACTAAGGTACATTCCGCTCGGTGTCGGTGTTGTTGTGCCGCCATGGAATTTTGCACTTGCAATTCTTGCAGGTATGACATCAGCCGCTGTCGTTGCCGGCAATACAGTCGTGCTGAAGCCATCCAGCGACTCACCGTTTACCGGTTGGATGTTTTTTAAGTTGATGCGTGAGGTTGGATTACCGGCGGGCGTTATTAACTTTATAGCTGGCTCCGGGGCGACGGTTGGCGATGTGCTTGTTGCACATCCGAAAACAAGATTTGTATCGTTTACCGGATCAAAAGAAGTCGGTATTCATATCAATGAACTTGCGGCAAAAGTTCAACCCGGACAACGATGGCTCAAGCGCGTCATTGCAGAAATGGGCGGTAAAGATTCTATCGTTATCGATGATCAAACTGATCTCGATGCGGCAGTTCATGCGGTCATGGTCTCGGCGTTCGGTTTTCAGGGACAAAAATGTTCTGCTTGTTCCCGTGCAATCGTGGTGGAAAAAGTATACGATAAATTTCTCGATTTATTAAAAGTAAAAGTTGATAAACTCAAAACCGGTTCGTCGGACGATCCGGCAAATTATTTAGGTCCGGTGGTCAATAAAAGTGCTGAAGAAAAAATTCTTTCGTACATCCAAAAAGGAATCCAAGAAGGCGGCCGATTGATTTGCGGCGGCGGGAAAGCTGAAGGAGACGGGTTCTTTATTAAGCCGACAGTTATTGCCGATGTCGATCCTCTGGGAACGATTTCACAGGAAGAGATATTTGGTCCGGTGCTTGCTGTCATCAAAGTGAAAGATTTCGATCAAGCACTTGAAGTGGCAAACAATACAGAATTCGGTCTCACCGGCGGCATTTGGACAAAGAATAGAAAAAAGATTGAAAAAGCGAAGAAGAGGTTCCATGTTGGCAACTTTTATGTGAATCGAAAAATCACCGGCGCGTTTGTCGGCGTGCACCCCTTCGGCGGATTTAATATGTCCGGTACGGACTCAAAAGCCGGAGGGCGGGATTACTTACTGCTCTTTATGCAAGCAAAGTCGTTATCCGAGAAGATCAAGTAAATTGCGAAATGCGAATTGACAACTTCGAATCGAAAAAAAATTAACTCAATCGCGAGATTTTAAACCATAAATCATTAAATCAAAATGTCAGAATATATTAAATGTTCGTATTGCGGCGAAGAAATTACAGATGACAGCGATTTCTGCCCACATTGCGGAGTGCTGTTCACGAAAGCCGGCCAGGAGTTCTGCGATTTGCATACGCTGGAACCTGGAGCAGGTGTTTGTATTATCTGCCGTAAACTTTGTTGTGAAGAATGCGGTACTAAGGTTCGCGGACGTTTTCTTTGTTCTGCGCATCGAAAAGTGAAAGTGGAACAAGATTGGGCGGAAATATTTCGTTCGACAGAAATATCCGATGCAGAGCTGGTAAAATCGATTTTGGAATCAGCCGGACATAAAGTATTAGTGCAGAATTTTAATTCCATCGGATTTATTTGGGATGGCGGAGGCGATTCGCCCATCTCGCGCAGCAACATCAACAAACCGGCGAAAGTATATGTCCCTATTCCGGAATTTTTAGATGCAGTGGAGGAAATTATAGAGTGGAAATCATCGGAAACTGATATGAATGACGCAGAATCTGAACTATAGATCAGAACGAAAAAGGAATTCAACATGAAGATTCATGAATATCAAGGAAAAGAAATTCTCAAGAAGTTTGGAGTTCCTGTACCGAAAGGTGAAGTGGCATTCACGATTGATGAAGCAGTGAACGCGGCTGAGAAGATCGGCGGAAGCGTGTGGGTTGTGAAAGCGCAAATTCATGCCGGCGGACGCGGCAAAGGCGGCGGCGTAAAACTTGCGCGAAGCTTAGAAGAAGTTCGCGAGCGCGCCGGAGAAATTCTTGGCATGCGTCTCATAACGCATCAAACAGGATCGGAGGGACGCATTGTCCGCCGCTTGCTTGTTGAACAAGGTATGAATATCGCAAAGGAAATGTATGTCGGTATTACGCTGGATCGTCAGCGCTCGCAAAATGTGGTGATGGTTTCTACGGAAGGCGGAGTGGAGATTGAAAAAGTCGCTGCCGAAGCACCGGACAAGATACTGAAAGAAGCAATCGATCCCCTCATCGGATTTCAACAGTTTCAAGCGCGAACACTTTGCTTCGGTCTCGGGTTAACAGGCGACGCATTGAAGAATGGAGTAAAATTTTTATTGGCGCTTTACAAAGCATACGAAGCAACCGACGCATCCCTGGCCGAGATAAATCCGCTTGTCGTTACGCAGGAAGGACATGTTATTGCGCTCGATGCCAAGATCAACTTTGACGACAATGCACTTTTCCGCCATCCGGAATATGAACAGCTGCGCGATATTGATGAAGAAGAACCGCTTGAAGTGGAAGCCGCGGCATCCAATCTCAATTATATAAAACTTGATGGGAATGTCGGGTGTATGGTCAATGGCGCAGGGCTTGCAATGGCGACAATGGATATTATCAAACTTGCAGGCGGAATGCCTGCGAACTTTCTTGATGTCGGCGGCGGAGCCAGCGCAGAAACGGTGGAAGCCGGATTCAAAATTATTTTAAAAGATGAGAATGTAAAGGCCATCCTCATTAACATTTTTGGCGGGATTGTGCGGTGCGATCGTGTGGCAAAAGGAGTAGTGGAGGCCGCGAAAAATGTCGATGTGCAGGTTCCGATCGTCGTTCGTCTTGCCGGTACAAATGCCGAACTTGCAGCAGAGATTTTAGAAAACTCCGGAATAAAATTTCTTGTGGCGGGCACGTTGAAAGAAGCCGCCGAGAAAGTAACAAACGCGATTGCGGCGTGAGGCAGTTGATCAGTGATCAGTTGTAAGTGATCAGTTATCAGTAGTCAGTAATGAATTTTTCTTTTATCTCAACGGCTCAGATACTTATAATCTCATAGACTTTTTTATGCCCTGGAATGATAATTACGAACCTGTGATTGGACTCGAAGTTCACGCACAGCTCTTAACCAAATCGAAAGCGTTTTGCAGCTGTTCCACAAAGTTTGGGAATGATCCTAACTCCAATGTCTGTCCGGTTTGTCTTGGTATGCCGGGAGTGCTTCCGGTGTTGAACAGAAATCATGTCGAGTTCATTATAAAGATGGGTCTGGCGACAAATTGCACCATCGCCCCTCAATCTATTTTTGCTCGAAAAAATTATTTCTATCCGGATTTGCCAAAGGGCTACCAGATATCACAGTATGAAGAACCGATTTGTGCAAACGGCTGGCTGGATGTAGAATTGAAGGATGGAACAACACGGCGGATCGGCATAACGCGCATTCACATGGAAGAAGATGCCGGCAAGTCGATTCATGATCAGGACACCGATACGCTTGTGGATGTGAACCGGTGCGGCGTTCCGCTTATTGAGATCGTGAGTGAGCCCGATATGCACACACCGCACGAGGCCTATCAATATCTCTCAATGATTCGTCAGATTGTCACATATCTTGGCATCTGTGATGGTAATATGGAAGAAGGAAGTCTTCGATGTGATGCGAACGTCTCGGTGCGGAAAAAGGGCGAAACGAAATTAGGCACGAAGCTGGAAGTAAAGAATTTGAATTCCTTCCGCTTCGTCGAGAAAGCATTGGAATATGAAATCACCCGTCAAATCGAAGCGCTCGAAAGTGGTGAAACAATAGTTCAACAGACATTATTGTGGGATTCTGATAAAGGAATATGCGTGCCGATGCGCTCGAAAGAAGAGGCGCATGACTATCGCTATTTTCCTGATCCTGATTTAGTGCCGGTTCTGGTAAACGAAGAGTGGATTGATGAAATCAAAGCGCAACTACCGGAATTGCCGACTGTTCGCCGCGACCGCTATATCAACGAATTCAAATTGCCGAAGTACGATGCTGATATTCTTACCGTTGACCGCGAAGTAGCGGACTATTTCGATGGAATCGTTTCAAATCTTAAAAAGAAAAACGAAGAGACTTATAAAATAGCAAGCAATTGGACGATGGTGGACGTTCTGCGTGTCATTAACGAGCGGCATATCGCTGTCTCTGATTTCCCGATTACTCCCAAAAATCTCTCCGACATGATCAGTCTCATAATCGACGGAACGATCAGCGGCAAGATTGCCAAAGATGTGTTTGAAGAAATGTTGAAGACACAAGAATCGCCCAAAGCGATTGTCGAGAAGAAGGGTTTAATGCAAGTAAGCGATGTCTCTGAAATTGAAAAAGTAATTGATGAGATTCTCGCAAACAACCAAGGACAAGTTGAGCAATATAAAAGCGGAAAGCAGCAGGTATTTGGTTTCTTTGTCGGACAAATAATGAAGGCAATGAAGGGAAAAGCGAATCCCAAAGTGGTGAATGAATTACTGTTGAGGAAACTGAGTCTTTGAGTCTTTAAGTCTATGAGTCATTGAGTTGTGAGTATAAATAATGAGAATGGACAGATCGAATGAATCGATTTAAGAACTTGCGAGTTTATGAGAAGTCGCTTGATTACTCATTTGCTGTCCGTCAATGTGTACGGAAATTTCCTAAAGAAGAAATGTTTGGATTGACCTCTCAATGGCGGAGAGCGGCAGATTCCATTGTTTTGAATATTGCAGAAGGTGCAGGAAATTCATCGAAATTAGAATATGCCAGGTTCTTGGACATTGCTATTCGCTCCGGATTTGAGTGTTTAGCTTGTTTAGATATCGCAATTCGGAGTAAATATGTAGAAAAAATAAATTATGACGAACTCTCATCTCAGACAAATGAAATTATTGCAATGTTGGATGGATTAAAAAAAGCAATCAAGAAATAATACTCATAGACTCATCGACTAATAACTCAAAGACAACATAAAGGATCATCAATGCGAAACAAAGTAATAGCTGGTAACTGGAAAATGTACAAAGACCTGAACGAGTCGGCAGAACTCCTTAACGGTCTTAAAACGAAACTTGCAGTCCTTCCAAACGGTGTGAAGACGATTGTATGCCCGCCGTATACGTCGCTTGCACTTGCACAGAAACTGCTCGAAGGCAGTCCCATCGCGATTGGTGCACAGAATATGTATCACGAGGATGAGGGCGCTTTCACGGGTGAAGTCTCGCCGAAAATGTTGAAATCTGTTGGATGCCAATATGTTATACTCGGACATTCAGAACGGCGGCAGTATTTCAAAGAGACAAATGAATTTATCAACAAAAAAGCAAAGAAGGCTCTTGCCTCCGGACTGATTCCAATCATTTGCGTGGGCGAAACATTGGAAGAACGCGAGAAGAACATCACCGATCAAATCGTATCGGTACAGGTAAAGGGATGCTTGAAAGATATTCCAGCCGCAGATGTTGAGAAGCTGATCATCGCGTACGAACCGGTGTGGGCAATTGGTACCGGCAAGGTTGCAACACCGCAGCAAGCGCAGGAAGTGCACCAGCTTATTCGCAAACTTATCGGGCAATTATATAGCTGGGCGATTGCGGAGAAAGTTATTCTTCAATACGGTGGCAGTGTGAAACCGGAAAACGCAAAAGAATTACTCCATCAGCCGGATATCGACGGCGCGCTTGTCGGCGGTGCATGCTTAAAAGCAGATTCATTTGCTGCAATCGTGCAAGCAGCGGCGTAAGCATCTATAAAAAATATTTATGAAGAAAGGCGATATCTCAGCTATATCGCCTTTTGTTTTTCCAATACTATTCGGTAGATTTGATTACAATTGACCATCACATATCTCTTGAGGTACTCTCATGACACACCGTCTCATTGTTCAGTTCTCATGTCTGATGTTGATACTATCGAATCTATTTGCACAGGAATCCCGCTTGCTTCGATTCCCTGCAATTCATGGGAATCAGATTGTTTTTACTTATGCAGGAGATCTCTATTCGGTACCGGCAACGGGAGGTATTGCCCGAAAATTGACAACCGATATTGGTTTCGAGATGTTTGCTCATTATTCACCCGATGGAAAACAAATCGCTTTTACCGGACAGTACGATGGCAATACAGAAGTCTATCTCATGCCGGCTGAAGGTGGAGTGCCGAAACGGCTCACATTCACAGCGACGCTCGACCGCGATGATGTTTCCGATCGTATGGGACCAAACAATATTGTTATGGGCTGGAAGGACGACAACCATGTTGTCTTTCGTTCGCGGCGGATTGAGTTCAATGATTTCAAAGGACAGTTGTATCTCGCATCGGTCAATGGAGGCATCCCCGAACAGTTACCGCTGCCGCGCGGAGGATTCTGTTCCTATTCTCCCGATGGAAAAAAACTTGCTTATAACCGTGTCTTCCGTGAGTTCAGAACCTGGAAAAGATATCGCGGCGGCCAAGCCGATGATGTTTGGATCTACGATTTTGAAACCAAGCAGACAACTGACATCACCAATAATCCTGCGCAAGATATTTTTCCGATGTGGAGCGGGAATACGATCTACTTCATTTCCGATCGGGATGAGAACAAGAGGATGAATCTCTACTCTTACGATCTGAACACCAAGGAAACAAAGAAGGTTACGAATTTCACAGAATATGACATCAAGTTTCCATCGCTTGGTGATAATGCGGTCGTATTCGAGAATGGCGGCTATATCTACAAATATGATTTCGCCAGTGGAAAGGCAGAGAAAGTCACAATTTCCATCAATGATGATTTCGACGGCGGGCGCGGCAGCCTGGTGGATGTAAGCAAGAATATTACAAATTATGAAATCGCACCTGATGGCAACCGGGCGTTGTTCGGTGCGAGAGGTGATATCTTTACAATACCTGTCAAGTATGGCAACATTCGCAATTTGACGAAAACCGCCGGTGTACATGAGCGTAATTCCAAATGGTCACCTGACGGTAAATCGATTGCATACATCTCCGATGCGACCGGTGAAGATGAAATCTATATAATGTCGCAAGACGGAAGCGGAACACCGACCCGGCTGACCACAAACGGCGATGTGTACAAGTATAATATTATCTGGTCTCCGGATTCAAAGAAGATACTGTGGGCCGACAAACAACAGCGATTGCTGTATGTTGAAGTAGAATCAAAGAAAGTAACACTGGTGATGCAGTCGGATCAGTGGGAGTTTACCGATTATGCGTGGTCGCCCGACAGCAAGTGGATTGCATTTGCAAAGCCGGAAGAGGAAGTCATGACGAAGCTCTGTTTGTACTCCTTGGAAACTCAGAAAGCCATTGAAGTAACGGACGGCTGGTTTTCGTCGTATGAACCCTCATTCAGCTCGGATGGGAAATATCTGTTTTTTGTCTCCAATCGTACATTCAATCCATCATACAGTCAAACAGAATGGAACCATGCCTACTTCGATATGGCAAAGATATACTTACTGACACTCTCAAAGGAGACAAAATCACCATTCGAACCGAAGAGCGATGAAGTGAAGATGAAGGAAGAAAAGTCCGGGAAGTCGGAAGAAAAATCCGACAAAAAGAAGGACGAGAAAAAGGAAGTTGTTGTGAAGGTTGATGTCGATGGAATTCAGGGACGCGTTACAGTACTTCCTGTTACTGCATCGCGTTATCGGAATCTCCAATCGGTCGGAGAAAAAGTTTATTATATTCGCAGCGGCACCAAAGATGAGAAAGCAAAACTATTCTTCTATGATCTGGAGAAGCAGAAGGAAACCGAGCTGGGCGAGTTCAACGGTTTCGAAATTTCTGCCGACGGAAAAAAGATGCTGGTGGGACAGGAAAAATCTTATGCGATTATCGATCTCCCGACGGCGAAGATCGAGATCAAGGAAAAACTCGACCTTTCCGACATGAAAGTGAAACTCGATCATCACTCCGAATGGACGCAAATCTATAATGAGTGCTGGCGGCAGATGCGGGATTTCTTCTTTGCTCCCAACATGCATGGTGTCGATTGGGTCGGAATAAGAAAAAAATATGAAGTATTGGTACCGTTTGTCAATCATCGAGCCGACCTTACCTATATTCTCGGCGAAATGATCGGTGAATTAGATGCGGGACACACGTATGTCGGCGGCGGGGATATGCCGAAAGCAGAACGTATTCAGACCGGATTGCTGGGTGCAAAGATTGAACGTGATGCAACATCGGGATACTACCGCATCGTCAAAATTCTTAAAGGTCAGAACTGGGATCAGCGTGTTCGCTCGCCATTAACGGAAATCGGTGTCAACGCAAAAGAGGGTGAATACATACTTGCCCTGGATGGCAAGCCGACAAACCAGATGACAGACATCTATGAATCGCTTGTCAATACTGTCGGGAAACAAGTGAAGTTGAAGCTCAATGCAGAGCCGAAGGAAGCCGGTGCCCATGAAACGACCGTTATACCAACCGGCAACGAACAACCGCTCTATTATTATAACTGGGTACAGACAAACATCGAAAAGGTGTCCAGGGCAACGAACGGAAAAATCGGGTATGTGCATGTGCCGGATATGGGTGTGCCGGGCCTGAATGAATTTGTGAAGTACTATTATCCACAGCTTCGCAAAGAAGGCCTCATCATCGACTGCCGCGGAAACGGCGGAGGGAATGTGTCACAGCAAATTATAGAACGCTTGCGGCGTGAGATCGCGATGATTGATATAGCACGCAATGGAGCTCCGTCCATCGATCCGGGTGGAACGGTTCTGGGTCCAAAAGTCCTGCTCCTCGACGAATTCTCGGCGTCTGACGGCGACATTGTCGCTTATCGATTCCGGCAGGCGAAGTTGGGAAAGATTATCGGGAAACGGTCGTGGGGCGGCGTGGTAGGAATTCGTGGAACACTGCCGCTGCTCGATGGAGGGTTCCTCAATAAACCGGAGTTCTCCCGGTACGATGTTGAGGGCAAAGAGTGGATCATGGAAGGCCATGGTGTTGATCCTGACATCGTCGTTGATAACGATCCGGCGAAGGAATTTTCTGGCGAGGACGAACAACTCAACCGGGCAATTCAGCAGGTGCTGGATGAAATGAAGACGAAGCCGGCAAAACTTGCGCCGCCGCCTCCGTATCCTGATAAGAGTAGGTGATTATGAGAAAATACTTCGAGGTCTTTCCGAATCTGAAAGAAGAGAGACTTCGTAGATTTCATTACGAATAAAATAAGTATTGTACAAGTAGAAAAATAATTTATCATACATTATCATTTATTTAATGAGAGGCACCATCTGAATATAAGATGTTGCCTCTTTTTTAAATCTCCAATATCTCGCGAAATGGATTAGCAACATATAAAGGGAACTTTTCGTATCTTTCGACTGTTTAACTCCTAAGGTCGAAAGGTCAACTATGGGAAATATGCTTTCGAGAGACAAAGAAAAGCTCATTTTGGATGCCGCTCAACACCGCTTTGCCTCGTACGGATATTCCAAGGTAACAATGGACGAGATCGCGGAAGATGTTGGTATGGCAAAGGCATCGCTCTATTATTATTTCCCAACAAAAGAAGCTATTTTCCGCTCGGTGATCCAGCATGAACAAGTGGAGTTCCTTTCCTGTATCAAGACGGTCATTGAAGGTTCACTCTCTGCCGGCCAAAAATTTTTAGAGTACATTCAGCTTCGAATCAAACTGACGGAGCAATTGAGCAATCTGAGCCACTTTCATAAGCAGGGCTGGAATGATGTCAAATCGATTTTTAAAGATCTCTTTACCGAATTTCTCCAGCAGGAACTTCAGCAGATCGCACACATACTGCAAGAGGGGAAAAAGAACCATGAGTTCCGGCTCGATCACCCGCAAAAAACCGCATCGATGATTTTGCATATTCTTCAAGGGCTACATCTCCGGTTTTTCCGCGGGTACGATCACCAGGCAATCGTTGAATCTGACCGCGTTTCCTATGAACAGGAGACGCTTCTTTTTGCCGAGACCATTCTTCATGGCATCAGCAGTAAATCATAGCATATAAACGAAAGGATAATCTTTCATGAAAAAGAAAGAGGAGAAACCACAAGTTCATAATTTAGAAGAAATAGAAAGGGAGATGGTAGTTGGAAAAAAGGGGGAGATGGTAGGCGGCGACGAAGAACCTATTGAAACCGTTCCGCTCTACAAAAATGTGAAAGTCGTCATTCCTCTGTTTCTCGTTGTCTTAGCGATCTCAATTTTCGCGTGGATGTACTACATCCAGCTCCGTGATTATGTATCGACGGACGATGCCTATATCGATGCAGATCGCGTTTCGGTGAGTGCAAAAATACTCGGGAGAATTGATCAGTTGACAGCCGATGAAGGCGACTCAGTTCAGCAGGGACAAATCCTGGTGCGGATCGATGACAGCGATTTACGCGCTCAGGAAACTCAGGCAAAAGCGTCTCTCGCGTTTGCTCATGAAAATATTCTCCTCGCGAAGGTGAATTTAGAAAAGGCGGAAACCGATTTCAAACGTGCGTCCACACAATTTCATCAAAATATTATCCCAAAAGAACAATACGATAATGCTCAAAGTGAACTAGCATCATTCCAGGCACGCCTCAATATTGCAAATGCGCAGGTCGTTTCGGCGCAAGCTCAACTGGGGGTGATTCAAACTCAATTGAAAAACACGATCATTGCATCGCCTATGACAGGTGTGATTTCAAAAAGGTGGGTTCTCACGGGCGATGTTGTACAGCCCGGTCAATCCATTTTCACAATCTATAATGTAAAAGATGTATGGGTGACTGCAAATCTGGAGGAGACCGGAATAGGAGCATTGCGTCTTGGCGATACAGTCGACATTAGCGTGGATACCTATCCGCACGTGAAGTTTGGAGGAACAATTCTTCGCCTGGGATCAAACACCGCATCACAATTCTCGTTAATTCCTCCGAATAACGCTTCCGGAAATTTTACAAAAGTGACGCAGCGGGTCCCTATAAAAATATCCATTGAACGATTTTCCGGCACACATCCAACGCCGGTAAAATTGCTTCCGGGGATGTCTGTTGAAGTGAAGGTAAAGGTCCGTTGACTATGTTTGAAGGAATAACACATCGTTTGAAACTAGGGTTCACTCGTCGTGTGCCGTCGCTGCATCACGAGCACGATTCGTACCGCTGGTGGGTACTGGCAAATGTCATGATCGGAACGTTTATGGCGGTTCTCGATGCAACCATTGTCGATGTGTCGTTGTCCAAAATCATGTCTTCATTTGGCATCGGCGTGGATAAAGTGGAATGGGTTGTCACAGCGTACATGCTTGTGTTCGCCGTGATGCTTCCGACCTCCGGATGGATTGCAGATCATTTCGGATACAAGCGGACATATTTTTCCGCGCTTGCATTGTTTACATTCGGTTCATTTCTTTGCGGCCTTGCCTGGAATGAAAACGTACTGATCCTTTTCCGCATTGTGCAGGCGACCGGGGCGGGACTCATCATGCCGACAGGAATGGCTATCGTCACCCGTGAATTTCCTCCGCAGCAGCGGGGGATTGCTCTCGGATTTTGGGCGATTGCCGCAGCGGCTTCCGTTTCGCTCGGACCGATGATCGGCGGTTACCTTATCGATAATATCAACTGGAATGCAATCTTTAATGTTAACGTGCCGGTTGGTATTATGGGTTTATTTGCAACAGCTGTTATTCAGCGGGAATATAAAACGGAACGTGTACGATCGTTCGACGTGATCGGGTTTGTTTCGATGGCTGCGTTTCTCTGTTCACTCTTGTTAGCTTTAACGGATGGTAACGCTTCATGGAATACGGGGGGATGGACATCACCCTTTATCGTTTCTTGTTTTGTGATCGCTTCTCTTTCGCTAATTATTTTCTTTATCACGGAATTAACTGTCGAGCATCCGTTGATCGATTTGAGCTTATTCAAGGATTTTAACTTTAGCATTGCAAATGGAATTCTCTTTATCTTTGGATTCGGCATGTTCGGCAGCACGTTTTTACTGCCGCTTTATCTGCAGCTCTCACTCGGGTATACGGCATTTCAAGCCGGGTCGCTGTTTCTTCCTGTCGGGATTCTTCAAGCAATCACTGCTCCGATTTCCGGATATTTATCGGACAAAATCGATCCGCGAATTCCGGCAGGCATCGGCATAACACTCCTTGCCGGCAGTCTGTTTATCAACAGTTCATTGTCTCTTTATTCAGAACATCACCAAATTATGCTCGCGTTGTATATTCGAGGATTTGCCATGGGATTGATGTTCACGCCGCTCTCCATGTCGGCGCTCTCGAATGTTCCGAAACATAAAATCGGACAGGCCTCCGGCTTGTTTAACATCATCCGGCAATTGGGAGGAAGTTTTGGAATAGCATTTATGAGCACGTTATTGCTTCGCCGTACCATTTACCATATGTCGATTTATGGCCAGGCCGTCAACCCGCAATCGGATGCATACCATATGGTTGCACAGCATTTAACTCGCTTTAGTATGAATGCGCTGGCAGGAAATCAATCTCTCGCAACGATGCGTGCAAATGCGTTGATTGCATCCCATATTTCGACACAATCATTTATTCAGGCTGTCGGAGATGATTTTCTGGTGGCATCGATCATCACCATTGCGGCTCTTGTTCCAATCCTTTTTATTCGTACGAAGAAAAGGCAGAAATCGGAACATATAATCGTTGCAGAATAATTACTATTATTTGTAGTGGATTATTTTTACATAGTGGATTATTTAAAAGTAAGATTCCCGCTTACAATCCGCGGGAATGACATTTATCCTTTTGTCATTCCCAGCCGGAGGCATAAAATTGAATCACGCGAAGCGTGATACATTATTAGGCTTCCAGCTATCGGGAATCCAAAATAGCACACATATATATTTTTAGAATGATGTACATCAAGGATACGCTACTATGAAATTACTGATTCCCATAAGTTCTCTCGTTTTGTTTTTTATCAATATCTCAATTGCGCAAGATTCTTTAACAGTCGAGCAAGCCGTTCAACGAGTTCTTCAAATCCATCCGGCCATAGAACAAGCGTTGGCAAATACTCGTGCAGCAGAAGCTCGTGTTTCACAAATATCCAGTGCTCGAGTGCCGGATATAACAACAGAAGCTTCTTACACGCACATTGGTCCGGTGCCGGCGTTTTTCTTCGGCGGGCAAAATTTAGTATTAGCACCTGAAGACAATTATGATGCACACATTGTCGGAAGGTATACGGCCTATGATTTTGGAAAGACGAGTGCAAGCGAAGAGCTGAGCCAGGCAAGAGTTCAGAGTTCACGCGATATGGTCGGTTTGACAAAAAGTAATCTTGCATCACAAACTATCCGCACATTCTATACAATCGTTTTGTTAAGGAAAAGCTTACTGGTGCAGGACGAACAAATTGAAGCGCTCAACCAGCATATCACGGTGACACAGAAACGAGTTGCTGCAGGAAGTGCAACAAATTTTGACGTACTAACGACACAAGTACGCGTCGCAGCGTCCCAAAATCAAAGAGTGGAAATTCTCAATTCGCTTCAAAAGCAAGAATCAATACTACGTCAACTGCTTGGTTTCCAGGCAAACACTCTTCTTCTCATTCGAGGTTCTTTTGAGCAAACATCCATTGCCCTCGACATCGATTCTCTTATTCAGGTTGCGATGCAACAACGACCTGAGGTGAAGCTTGTGCGTGATGCTGAACAATCTGCGCAGTTCCAGAAGAAATTGAGTTCGCGTGGTAATATGCCGTCACTCAATGTGAGTGCGGCGTATGGACTCAAGAATGGATATGAACCCAATATTTATGCACTGCGTGGAAATTGGATGTGGGGAGTACAAGCCCGAGTACCTCTGTTTGATGGCGGCCGAGTGAGTCATCAGGAAGAAGAAGCGCAGGCTTCTCTTCAGGCAGAACAAGCACATGGTCTAGATGTTGAACGTCAGATTCGTTCCGAAGTAGAACAGGTCATCGCAGACGTTCAAGCAGCTATTGCAAAAGTTCAAATTTCCGAAGTGCAGCTGCAACAGGCGCAAGAAGCAGTAACCATCGCACGCACTCGTTACGAAACCGGTTCGATTACAAATCTGGACTTGTTGGATGCAGAGACTGCCGAATCATCTGCAAGGTTGATGAATTTGCAGGCGCTCTATCGCTTTGTCATCAGCAAGTATGAACTCAGCCGTGCGGTTGGTGCATCGTATGAGAATTGATACATTGTCACCCTGAACTCGTTTCAGGGTCTATAGTTGCCGAAATCTGCCAAACAAACGGCGGACAGGCAAGTTCGGAATGACAATCCTTCAAGATATAATCGAATGGGCAGGATTTTGTGATTGTAACAAGACATTTAAGGTCATGAAGTATGAACCATTTTATCTATAAATATATAGTGCTCGGATATTTGTTTGGAGCCGGACTGGCAATGGCACAAGATTCATCGTCAGTTGAGATGGAAAATCTCCAACGTATGGAAAAAAGCCGGTATACATCTTTCATGCATCTCATGCGAAAAAGTACTCGCATCCCTCGTCCTTTCGCTGTGACATATTATAAACTTAATTTGTCTTTCGTGAAGCCCGGAATCTCCGGGTCCGTGACCGCAATTGGTAAAAGCCTTCAAAATAGTTTGAGTCAGATTTCACTCGACTTTTCAGATGCTATGACTGTCGATTCTGTTATTATCGATGGACAACGAACTTCATTTTCTCATACATCCGATCTTCTGAACATTGCATGTCTCCGTAGTTATAATTCGGGGGAGCCTTTCACTGTACTCATCTATTATTATGGAACTCCTGCCATTACTGGTTTTGGAAGTTTTGGGGATATTGTACGGTCGGATGGCGCTCAATGGATCTGGACACTGAGCGAACCTTATGGAGCAAGCGATTGGTGGCCCTGCATCAATCATCCGTCCAGCAAGGCAGACTCTGTTGATATCTGGATCACATGTCTTAACGCCTATAAAGCGGTATCACAGGGGAAACTTATCGAAGTGCTTTCCAATGGAGACGGCACAACGACCTATAAGTGGAAACATCGCTATAAGATTGCCACCTATCTCGTTTCTGTTACCCTGACGAATTTCAACACCGTATCCTATTGGTATAAGTATTCTCCAACCGATTCGATGGAGGTCGTCAATTATGTAACACCTACGCTCGATACGGTATATCCCAGTTATCGAAATAATATTTCCCGGACACCGAGAATGTTGGAAGTCTATTCCGGATTATTCGGACAGTATCCTTTCATAAAAGAGAAATACGGTCATGCGGAGTTCGGCTGGGGCGGCGGAATGGAACACCAAACACTTACTTCGCTTGGCACGTACGCATTCTCAGAAATAACAATCGCCCATGAACTTGGACATCAATGGTTTGGTGATATGATCACCTGCCAAACCTGGCCCGATCTCTGGCTGAATGAAGGATTTGCTACATATTGCGAAGCCCTTTATCGCGAAAAACAATATGGATTTCCTTCCTACGCTTCTCGAATGAATGGATATGCAAGCAGTGCTAAACTCTCCAGTGGATCGCTCTATGTACAAGATACGGCAAACGTCAGCAACCTGTTTAACGGAAGCCGCGTGTATAATAAAGGAGCCTGGGTTTTGCATATGCTTAGACACGTTTTGGGAGATTCGACATTCTTCCGCGCCATGAGATCATATGCGAACGATCCGCAATTTATGTACGGCACTGCATCGACAAGAGATTTTCAGACAGTGTGCGAGCAAGTTTCAGGAAATGATCTCAACACCTTCTTTAATGAATGGGTCTATGGCGAACGATATCCGAAGTATTATTATTCGCTTTCCGTTGTTCCGCAAGGGCAGAATTATTTATCGACAGTCCGGATTCAACAGACAACCGGTACACCAGATCCTGATTATTTTACCATGCCGCTTGATTTACGATTCTTCGGACCCGGACTTGATACAACATTCACGGTGATCAATAACATCGGTAATCAGTCCTTTACCTGCACAACTTCAATGCGCCCCGATTCGGTACAACTTGATCCTCAAAACTGGATACTCAAAGACTATCAACAAGTTCCAACAGGCGTGGATATGTTGATTCAGGTGCCCCGTTCATCAGTTCTCTACCAGAATTATCCCAACCCGTTTAATCCAACTACAAAAATCGGTTTCCAAATTGCAAAAGCCGGATTTGTACATCTGAAAGTGTATGATGTGCTTGGGAGAGAAGTGGCGGCTCTTGTTGGTGAAAAATTGGAACCAGGCTATTATTCGCGTCAATGGAATGCGTCGGCGGTACCAAGTGGTGTTTACTTTTATCGTTTGTCCGTTGTACCGTCAGTCGATAGTCAGAATGGGCAAGTTGATGAAATACTTGAAACCAGGAAAATGGTTTTGATGAAATAAGGACATTTGTCCTCCTACTTTTCTTGCAGATGGTACCCAGAGTTTATACTTTGGGTACCACAGCGAGAAGAATCCAAAGGAGGATAGATGGAAAGAAGTCAGCGACATCGATCACGCTATCGCCGAGCAGAGT
>JAPLFR010000012.1 GCA_026390575.1 Ignavibacteriales bacterium | reverse complement strand
TCGTCAATACTTACGTCTCGTGAAAGACTTTCATCCGGAGTTAAAGGTTTATGTCCCGGAGAAAACACCGTCCGTTAAAATGAAAAAAGATAAAAAACATCAAAATAAAGTAACCGGACAAATGTCCTAATAGTAAATAAAGCGCTAGATAATTTATTGAGAGCCATCTGACAGGAGATATGACGCAATAAGCTATATCAGGATCTGCATGATGCATTAAATTCTTTAAAGCCATCATGATTATAGTAATAGCGCATACGTCCATAATGTTTGCGCAGGAACATGCGCAATTGGGCTTTACTCAATTGGATGATAAAAGCTCAGCGTTTGTTATACAGCGTGACTTTCATGAATGCTATGTATAGCTTTTCCCCTTACATTTCAATTTAAGATTCCAAAAGGATCGAGTGATTTAACCGCATGGAAAAAGGAAACTTCGAACGGTCAAAATAGAAAGGACTATTGAAGTTTGATCTTCTATTGATAGTTAGGTTGTTCCTTTTTTTAATCAATTACTTTCGGTTTATCCAGCTTTCCCAATCCCCACCAGAAAAGTGCAAAAAACAATCCAGGGTACATTGGCTCAATGCCATACCAATATGCCGGGATACCGTTGGAAGAATAAATATGTCCAGAAATGAGACTTGCTGTCGAGATGAACCAGCCATTCACCATTGCTCCGAACGCATACATTGCTGGAATCTTCAACCGTTCAAAATAACTTGCCAACACCGGCACTAAAAGTCCAGGAATAATACAAGTACCTATTGTGTACCATATACTTACTACAGAAGGAACGCTAATTGCCAGCACCACAGAGAATACCGCTGAAAATACAAGCCCAATTTTTGTCCAGCGCTGAACAATGTCCGAATCGTTAGCGGCGTTTTTCCATCTTCCTACGATATCTTTCCCCACGGTTATTGCAGAAATTAAGGTAAGGCTGCTAAGCGTGGACATAATAGTAGCGAGCATGCCAATGTAAAACATTCCTTTTGCTATCGTTGGCAGCGTCAGTTCAGCAAGAAGTGGATAGGAATACATCGGCTGTGTCAAAGACGGCAATGATGCACGAGCATATAATCCTGCAACACTTGTCATAAAGTCGAAAACAAACCAAAAAAGAATGGAAACAAGAATACCGCGTTGTGCCGTCTTCCCGTCCTTTGCCGCATAGCATCGCTGATGGAATGCCGGATCGACCAGCGTCCACAATGCAATGAAGAACCAGACAGCGATAAATTCCATGCTGTTGCCGCCGTGCCATGTAAGGTGCAATGGCGGGACGTGTGCGCGTATGAAATCCAATCCTCCAAATTTTGAATAAGAAAAAACAACAACGAGAGCAAAACCAAGAAACATCATCACAAATTCGAAAACATTTGCCCACACGTCGGAACGAAAACCGCCTTTATAGAGATAGACAACAGTCAGAAAAGTAGTAATGATGATACAGAACGTGAGATCGATTCCGAAAATAAGTTGTGCAAGAATTCCCAGCATCAGTACGTACGCAGCCGGAGTAACGAGAAAAAAAGTGAGAATACCGCCGGCGATGGCAGTGCGTTTGTCATACGCCTGCTCAAGTTTATCGGGAATTGTAAAAAGATTTGTTGCGCGGACTTTTTTCGCAAGGAACAAGGCAAAAACAAGTGCAAAGATATAGTACGGAACTCCGAATACGACCCAGTTGGAAATACCAAATCTGTAAGAGTATTCTCCAACGCCTAGAATTCCGCCGTACCACGTTGAAACGAGTGTAGCGACAAAAATTGGAAGTGTCAGCGTGCGGCCGGCAAGAAGGAAATCATCTGCGCCGGACTTTCGTTTCCGAGCCGCACGAAATCCGATGAATACAACAGCTGCGAAGTAAGCAATAATCAGCGCGATATCGACGAACGAAAGATGTACTTTGATCATTGGCTGTCAGGGAATTAGGATTGAGCTGCAATGTGTTTGTTATTCGTCACTATAAAAGCGACCAGACTGCCTTTTTGGACTTTAATGTTCACCGGAGAATCGACAATGACATTGCTCGTACTTTCGCGGACTCCAAACTCCAGAGATTCATTTTTCAGATTCCATTTCAATCCTTTTGTTACGATTCCACTGCATCGGGAAAGTGGCAGAAGTGAAATGATCGTGCCGATTGGAAGATTTAATTCTATTGAATGATTGACTGCAATGAATGTTCCGATATCATCCATAAAAGTGATGTGTGCTTTTTTTGAAAATTTTACGAGCGCACTCAAATTTCCGATCGCATGATCAAGCCGCTTACCCGTTGCCCCAACAACAACGATTTCTTTACACTTTTTCTGAATGACTTCTGTGAGCGCTTTTTCCAAATCTGTCGAGTTTTGATCTTTCAACTGTTTTACATCGACATTGCTGAAGACGGCAAGCGTTTCATCTTCTATGGAATCAAGGTCACCGATGATAAGATCAGGAGGGCAGTCAAAACGCGCTGCGGTATTTGCCCCGCCATCAGCACAAACGAACCAATCAGCTATCGCAAAAAGTTTTTCGAAGAGCCGTTTACTTGGCGGTTTTCCGTTGGCGAGAATGAGTACACGCTTCATAAATAAAATCCTCTACTACTTTGGATTCAACTCCAACCGAGAGCCCTCTGCCGGGTAAAGGTATACCCGCGATTTACTTAAGCGAGGCACTCTCTGGATACCACGGCGAGATATGCACATGAGCAATTTACAATTTTACATCGAGCGATGCAAAAACGTTAAAGAATATTGTTCTTTCATGATGCCATTATAATTGCAATGACATTCCAAGGATGTAATTGCGTTCAGCAGCGGGGAAAAATTCAGAACCTTCACCACTCATAGTATATAACGCATCAAACAAGTTCCGTGTTTCCCCACGAACCGTAAGGAATACACCTGAGTCCAGTGTGAACCTATATGACAACATTACATTGACGACCGTGTATGCATCATTTTTTAAAAGATTATTCTTGGTATTATCTGTATAAAAATCGCCAACGTATTTTGCATCGAGCGAAGCATTCAGGTTGCTATTATTATACGATAATCGAAAATTTCCCATAAGATCGGGCGATCCGGTGATTGGGTTGCCGTCCAGAGTATTACGATAGACTATTCCGTTATTTACATGATCGACGACAGAGTAGCGTATTAAACGATTGTATGAGAGTGTCGCATTTCCGCTTATGGTGAGCCCAGTGAGAATATCCGTTTGGCATTGGAGTTCTACACCAATGTGGCGCGTACGATCTGCATTCCCCATGACAGGTTCTCCAAAAATATCTACGGTTCCGCTTTTAATAAGCTCATCTTGAAATTCCATCCAGAAGACATTAACAGATGCCATAGTTTGTCCATCACGATACACACCACCGAGTTCAAGATCAAAAAGATGCTCGGGCTTTGCAAACGGTTTGTTAAAATCATATCTCACAATTCCACCTGTTGTGTCCGCTTCAAATTGCGGAGTGCTTCCCCAAATAGATTCTTCCGCTTTATAGAGATCTTTGAGCCGGGGCTCGCGAGATGTATATGCAAGACTGATGTACATATTGATCGATGCGTTGGCATTGTAATTAATCCCAAGCCTTGGATTGAGAAAGAAGTACGGGACGGAAAACCTGTTGTTCAGGAATTTTTCGTTCTCAAGTGTGTACCGATTGTACACCATCTGAAGATCGGTCATCAGTGTCATTGCATTATCCAATTTGTAGAGTTCATGTCCATAAACCGAAATGATACTCTTCCCGCCGTTGTATTCATAGAAACGATAGTCAGGATCATAATTCATCGGAAGATTTTCAGCATATGCAATTTTACCCCAATGGAGAGAATTGTGAAAACGGAATTCTGCGCCAAGAGTCAAGAGTCCAGTTTCATGGTTGATTTCCAAACGCGGCAGCCATCCCCATTGCTTGTTCCCGACAAATGCACGAACCAGAATATTTGATGGATCAATTGAAGTTGGGAATCCATAGGCCGTACCAATATGTAATGAAGAGGTATCTAATCCAGATCCATCATAATCATAATAACCGTCTCCCTGAAGATAGAATAAAGTGTTATGGAGGGTGATGGTTGGAGAAAGCCGCCATTCATGCAACAATTCAAAGTGAGGTTGAGAGAATTGTTCTGCTTCTTGTGGCCGCCGGTTAGAGGCATAGAGTACAGTATCCTGGGTGCTGTTCAATTCAAAATAATTATAATTTGATCGGCGAAGTTTCAAATCACGAGTATAGAATTTTGGTATGCCATTGTATACTAACCCGTCGCAAAAAGGTCCTCCATAAAAATGGAAACGTGTTGTCATTGTTTCATCAAGCCGTTCAGCTCCGAAGAAGTATGAACTGATGTCATCCCACGATTTGTCACGATATCCATCAGTGGAAAGCTTCCCGAGTCGTCCATAAAACATATACCGATTCTCCACGAGCCCAGAATTAAATGTTGCAGAATATTTTCGAGTTGAAAGCATGATAGTGTTTGTTGCGCCATATTCCTGAAAACCGAGGCTGCTTTCGAGAGTCACACTTGGCTTGGGCTGAAAGGGAACTGCAAGCATATTGATTGAACCGCCAATTGCGGGCGGGCCGTAGAATGCACTTCCGGCGCCGCGCTGAACCTGGATATTGGTTGTGCTGCCAAGCAGATCGGGAAAGTCGATCCAGTAGACACTGAAATCCTCAGGATCATTTTGAGGTACGCCATTAACCATAACTGAAAGCCGTTGCTGGTCAAATCCGCGTAAAGTAATATAACTGTAACCGCCTGTGCCATTCCCATTTTCAGAATAAAATGTGATTGAAGGCAGTCCGGACAATAAAACCGGTACATCTTGTGCAGAATACTGTTGCTTGATTTCTGAATGCATGAGATTAGAAAATGTTACCGGTGAAATACGCTCACTTGCATGGGTCGCTATAATGGTGACAGGGTCTGCCTGATACACAGTATCATGATCGAATTTCTCTTGTGTTTCTGCAAAAGAGTAACTCAATGCAACAATGAAAAGAAGAATATATGTACGCATAGTGCTTTTCCTTAAAATAAAAAAACCGTTTCCTCATCTCCATGCGCTCGGAGAAAAAAGAAACGGTGTTAATAAAAATTATTTCGATTTCCCTACGCTGGCATTATCCAGATCAGGTTACAAGGGTGTAATCTCAGCCCGATCCTAACTTAGAACAGGATCGTAGCACCCCAACAAATTATAGGAAAGAACGCGTTAAATTATAAAAACTAACTGTACAAATATACTCCACAGAAGACAAGTTGTCAAGCAATTCAAACATAGTAAAATATTGCCCAGAAGTGGCAGAAGCTGCCAGCCATCACAAATAAGTGCCAGATTTCATGAAAGCCAAAAATGCCGGGAACAGGATTCGGCCGCTTTAACGCATAGATAAGTGCCCCGCCGGTATAACACAACCCGCCAAGAACAAACCAAATAATGCCGCCAAAAGGAATTGATTGAACAAGCGGATAGAATGCGATGATGACTATCCATCCCATAACAAGATAAAGCGATGTAGAAAACCAGCGGGGTGCATGAATCCAGAAGAGCGCCTGGAAAATTCCGGCAATCGCCATGCTCCAGATAATACCAAAAAGACTCCAGCCCCACACGCCACGCAACGGGATAAGGCATACAGGTGTGTATGTTCCGGCAATCAATACAAAAATCATAACGTGGTCAATGCGGCGTAGCATCGTAGTTCCCGGTGGAGAAAGCGGAAGAAGGTGGTACATCGAACTTGCTCCGTACAGCAAAATCAAGCTTGTTCCAAAGACGGCAAAGGCGACGATGTGCCAGGTTGTTCCTTGAATTGCGGCATTAGTTACAAGTAAAACAAGTGCTACAAGAGAGAAAAGGAAAGCGATGAAATGCGTTAAACCGCTTACCGGATCGCGGAATTTTTTTATGAGAGACAACATGAAAAAATCTTCAAATGGTTATTCATCTATTGATATTCTAAGAAGTTTTTAGGAGAGATGCTTCCTGAAGATTTGATATCAGATTTATGGAACGAGCTTGAGTTCATGTTGTACGGCAGCATATTATATGTGCCACCGCGTTGAACTATAATTAAGACTTGACAATCAGGAAAAGATCATTAATATGAATTTGAAAATACACTTATCCGCTTGCGGAAAAGCCCGAGGGGATTTATTATCCGATAAGCAACAATCAATGATGAAAATAGTTGCTTTTTCACGGATAATGGCCTGAATAGAAGGAATAAGTGTAGAATTAGCGAAAAAGGCATTGATGATCTTACGGAATTTCCTTCGCGTTATTATCCTTTGTCAATCAAACTCTAGAAAGTGTCCGTAGCCGTGTGGCAACATTATACTTTGAAATATTTTGTCCGCCAATAATCTTGGAAAGCAGTGATACAGAACCGTTTAAAAAATATATTCTCTTAGAATTGAAGAAGGCATAAGGATGTGTACTCGGTTTAGAGTAACGAAAAAATATGTGCTTTTTATAGTTTTAAATTTATTCGCATTCAGATGTCTCGTTGCGCAGGGAAAATTTCAAAACAATAAAGTATTTCTTCCAGCTCCCTCGAGCCAAGCGTTAAAACAAACCATGACCGGCAGTCAAAAAAAACTTGGAACAGATCTTCTCCAATTGACCGATCAGAAATATTTACCCGAGGGTTTCACTTTACAATCTCACGCGGAATCAATGAGAAAATTGAATCAGTATAGATATCAAGGAAAAGATATTTTACAAGCTAGTAATGTTAAAGAAGGAGAAGTGTATGTATATATCTACCTTGAGCCAAATGTCTTAACAGGAATTCTAAATCCCTTGGTTACTAAGATGACAGATATAGATGAACGTAATCATATTGTTGTTGCATGGATCAAAGTGAAAGATCTTGAAAACCTGGCTTCTTTATTAGGTGTTAAGCATGTACAATCGGTTGTGCCTCCAGTAACAAATACGGGTTCGGTTACGACACAAGGTGATTCAATCCATAAAACTGCTAATGTGCGAAGAATCTATTCCCAATCAGGTACAGGTATTAAAGTCGGCATTATTTCCGATGGAGTGGATCATCGTTCGAGTGCACAAACGACTAATGATCTTCCTGCCGACGGCGCTGGCCTTACTGTGTTGAGTAATACTTATGGAGGTGATGAAGGAACTGCTATGCTTGAGATTGTGCATGATATGGTACCCGGTTCTGCACTCTATTTTCACGACTGTGGTACAAATACATTGGCATTCAATAGAGCTATCGATGCCTTAGTAAGCGCTGGATGTAAAATAATTTGCGACGATATCAGTTGGATTACAGAACCATTTTTTGAAGATGGTCCAGTCGCATCGCATGTAGCTTCTGCGTTGTCAAGCAATAAAATCATTTATGTATCTTCAGCGGGAAATTCCGGTGATAGTCATTACCAAGGTGATTATTATCCTCAACCATCAGGTAGTTCATATCATGATTTCACTCGTGGTGGCTCCACCACGCTTCGCAACCTTTATATTAAAATGACTGCTGGCGGCACTGTTCAGATTGTACTCGAGTGGAACGACAAATTTGGTTCTTCAGGGAATGACTATGATCTCTATTTATATAGTCTTAATCCAAGTTTAAAAGTGGCTCAAAGTATCAAT
>JAPLFR010000011.1 GCA_026390575.1 Ignavibacteriales bacterium | reverse complement strand
TCAATCGTTCACGTTCTTTGGTGTTCATGGTCAGGTGCATTTCTGGGGTTCCTTTGTGAGTGTGTGCACATACAAGGTACTACCCGTGAACCTGACATTTTCACTGTCCGCTTAACCTGACATTTTCTGTGCCGTATTACACCCATCAATATTCCGTGCCACGCTAGTGCAAGCGTCCGCTGACCTTCTAAGATAAAATGCGGGACAAGATTGATCTCATAGAATCCTGGAAGTTTGGGCTGAAGGGAGCGCCACGCTGTCATTATCGGAATAACATATTCTGATACTGCTTCACCAATTGATTCTGTAAAATCACCAAGATCTAGATTTGGAGCCTTTATATATTCCACCACAGCACTTGAGAATTGCGGGGCGAGAGTATCCAACAAATTCACTTTATGACTTTCACCCGAGAGAAGTATTCTATCAATCCGCGTAAGGGCAATATTGTCTTGTTCAAGAAGGATACGACTATAAATTGTGTTTTCAATATTAGGCGATTCATATCCTTCACTGATGATGGGAGCGAAGTGAAGATAATGTTCACCCTGCATGAACACCAGACGGCTAAAATCATGTCCTACATAGACCAGCACTGAAACTTCTTCTTCTTGCGGTTCGTACTGCGTGCGCACCATCTCCATTAAAGCAGTGTCTGCGCTATCCATGAGTTTGATAAGAGGTACACGTCCGCCCATAAATGGTTTGGTCTCAGAAAGAAGCTCATAGACGTGCAAACCATCTTCACGAATTAACGAGAGAATTCCACCGGATGCTGATGGAATTGTATCAATTGCATCCAATGCCGGAGCAGTAGCACGCATCAAAGCGAGTTCTTGTGAGAGTTTTTTCTTTAACTTCTCACCTTTCAATCCAAAATTGCCCTCAAATTCCTGATACGTCACAGCTGGTTCGGAAATTGCATAAGAGAGTGTATATTTTTTGGGAGAACCAATTTCGTTCAACAATCCGAGCAATACGGATGCATTCGTGCTTCCCTCATCGGAAGGAGATTCGAGCGCGCCCGCCGATGCGAACGCATCTCCTCCTGAAGAAATATCACCAAATGCCGATGCTTCGTTTTCTGCGGTGGCAGCTTGTTTTTCTTCAAACTTGTGTACTAACGCGACTGTTTTAAAATCTCGGAGTGTGACCGTGTTGCCTTTTGCAGAAAGGCGAACAAATTTGAGTTCAAGTCCGTCCACAAATATCGCAACTGCTGTCTTTCCGTCTCCTGCTTGAATGGGCATGAGCTGGTATATCCTCTTATGTTAAGATTTGTCTAACCATGATCCGTGTGTCAATCTTTGCTCCACCACAAACAACCAATGGAAATATCATTCCGTTGGCTGTAACTGTAAAAGCTGTTGAAGACGTCGTTTGTTGTTAGCGTAGTTCATAGCGTTTTCCAAGGAAATTTTCTTCTGCAGGTACAGGCGTTTAAGATCCTGTTCCATGCTTATCATTCCAAGCTCTGTACCTTCTGAGATCATTTGATAAATCTCGCTTGTATTATTGTTCTTGATGGCAGCGCGAACTGAAGGAGTCCCAAGCATAATTTCCTTTGCAAGGACGCGTTTGCCATCTAAGCTTGGTACAAGTTTTTGTGAAATAACACATCGGAGTAAATCTGCCAAACGATTGCGCACACGCTCCTGTTCAATCGGTGGTGTCTCACCGATTATTCTGTCAATGCTCTCGACTGCTGCTGCTGTATGTAATGTAGAAAAGACCTTGTGACCTGAATCTGTAATTTCCAGTGCCGTCAAAATTGTCTCAGGATCCCGTAATTCGCCAATCATAATAATATCTGGGTCTTGGCGCAGTGCCTGCACCGCGCCCTCTTTGAATGAAAGAACATCTCTTCCTACTTCTCTATGTCTGATGATGCACTTATCTGATTTATGGACATACTCAATTGGTGAAGCGATGATAACGATATGCCCTTCTATACTATGATTATTTGCATCAATGATGGAATCTAACGTAGAACTTTTTCCAGAACCGGTAATTCCAGTGACAAGACAAAGTCCTTCCTTGGTATGGGCTAAACTTAGAACCTTCGTAACATTAACATGCAATTCTAGTTCTTTGTAGGCGCGGACAACATTGTTGATCGCACGCATATTTAATGCAAGCTGATCTAAATCAAAATATGCGTCTGCACGAAATCTTCTGAAATCAAGACCCTCTCCATACAACATATGAGAGAAGTCTAGATTTCTATTCTCAAAGAGAAACGACCTTTGACGCTCTCCAATAACGCTCTGAATAAGAATGTTAATTTCATCCGGCGAGTATTTTCCAAGCGATGAATCTGCTTTTTTGGAACCATAGACACGATACCAGATATAACCTTGTGAACCATACCCTCCCATGTCAATATCAGATGCACGCAGCGTAAACATACGGCTGAGAAAATGATTGATCATAGCCAAAAGCTTCATTTTGGTTGTCTCATCCGTACGTGTCATGACATCACTAATCATCATTTGCCGCTCAAGTCCAGTTATGGACTTGGGAAGCTGAGATGCCATTTCTTTTAAAATTTTTTTTGCATCAACAACAACTGGTGGTAATTCCGACGACAAAGGCGCGGTGGGTGATTCATTTGGAGAAGGCGACGGCATTTGAGGTGTCATTTAAATATTTTCAATTTGATAGGACACATTTTTATCAAAATCTTTAGATAATGTATCTGACCTTATTTTGTTAGATAATAATAAACTACAACTGAAAAAGCAACAGATATAAAGGAGTTTTTTAAGTGAAAGCACCTTTTCCCTTATAAAGACATCACATACACAATTTGCGGCTCAATGATTTTACAGATTTATGTTTTTTTTGAAAAAATGGGGTATGTATAATTTACTTTATTAACGATCATTCTACCCCATGTCCCTGAATTATTAGTGAAATTAATCTTCTTCCGTAGTAGTCGCTACAATTTCCTCAAGTGTCGTTGTTCCTTCTTTCATACGCTCCATCCCAGATCGGCGTAATGTCCACATGCCATCTTTCGAAGCTTGTTCCCGGACAGCGTTTTCATCCACTTTTTCACCTGCATTAAGGATGATATCTTTGATTGCTTTTGTAAAATACAGTGCTTCATGTATAGCTGCACGTCCTTTGTAGCCTCCACTGCATTTATCGCATCCTACTGCTTTATAGAATTTATATGTGGCAATATCCTCTTCGGTAAAACCGAATTTCAGCAAATCGCTCTTTTCGTTGTTATCCATCGGCTGTTTGCAAAACTTACAAAGCGTCCTGATAAGCCGTTGCGCAACAATTACATTGATTGCATACGCAAGCAAAAAAGGTTCAATACCCATTTTATAGAGACGAGCAATTGCGCTCGGCGCATCATTCGTATGTAATGTAGAGAATACCAAGTGGCCTGTATTTGCCATCTTCACGGCGGTTTCTGCTGTTATTTTATCACGCATTTCACCAACAAGCACAATGTCTGGATCGTGACGCAGGATACCACGAATAGCCTCTTCGAATCCCATCTTAGGTCCAATTTTTAGTTGACGCGCACCTTTGATAATGTATTCAACCGGCTCTTCAATCGTCAGGACGTTCACCGTAGGGTCGATGACTTGATATAAAGCAGCAATCAACGTTGTTGACTTACCAGAACCTGTCGGGCCAGTAAGAATAATAATACCTTGAGGCTTGTTAATGGCCTTATAGAAGAATCCTCGTGCTGGTCCCTGCAAACCGAGTTTTTCCAGATCGGTGATGACTTTACGATCATCCAATACACGGATGACGATACTTTCAAATTTGTGTTTAAATTCCGTTGTCACAATCGGCATGATTGAGACACGGAAACGCATTTGATGTCCGTCAATGACACGCTGGATGAATCCGTCTTGTGTCATTTCACGCTCGAATCTATCTACATTTTTTGTACGATCTTTGACAACAGCAAGCACCGCCTCCGGTAACGTATTTTCCTGGATATGCCATACTTTCAGATTGCCATCCAAACGAAATAAAAAGTTAGTTCGATTGCCCTCTGCTGCGACGATGTGTATGTCACTTACATCTTTTCTCACTGCTTCAACCAAACACCCTTCAAACAGATTCACCAATGCGCTCTTGCTGATTTCTGCTTCAAGAGCTTGTTCATCAAGTGCCTCATCTTCTCCACCGCCGGATTCATCAACAGTAATTTTATTGTCGTCGAGGAGTTTGAGGAATTCGTTTTGCGCCGGTGCCACTTTATCCATAAACGACTGCAAGTCTTTCAAGCGCACGTAACAGATTTCATATTTTTTCACATTGAAACTGCGAGCCACGATTGGAAGATTGCGATCCGTTGGATCTGCTGCGATAATAATAAGCTTATCCGGTTGGCGTTCGTCAAACTTAAACGGCAGCATCTTTGATTGGATCATCATTTCCCGCTGCTGATCTGAAAGTTGTTCAATGTACTTCTTCACGAACGCAACCCGTGCGTCATCAACTTTTTCATCATTCAGGAATACTTCGCGAAACGCATAGAGATTTGCTACTTCACGAAAGACTGCATCATGGTCAGCGCCGAATTCCGTAACAAGAATCTGTCCCAGGTTCTTTCGGTTTTTCTTGTTATCGTCGGAATCCTTCATCCTAAGCGACTTCTCAAGCGTCTCAAAATCGATTATACCTTTTTTAAGAAGTGTATATCCGATTTTATCAGTTATATCTATTTCAGGCATGGTTCTATTCCTCTTTGCTTATTAACCCAATCGCGTTTCTCAAAGCATTTTATGGAAGCATAAAATACAATGGCAGGAGCATGCGCTCTCCCGGGCTTTTGGGCTTTACCAATGCTGTTTCTGAAGAAACAAGGGTTAACGCTGTTAGTACAATCATCATAATCATGGATACAGCTAATTGAATAACTTCAATTGCGTTCTTCATCCTATAGGATGTTTCTTTCTCATAATACTCCGCCAGTTGAAGAGCTGTCGTTTTTACGGTTCCTGTTTCTGCACCTGACGCAAATCTAGAAATAGCTGTTTTTGTGAATACTCCGGATGCTTCAAATGCTTCCGTCAAACCTTTTCCTCGTTCCAGCATCATCGGTATGGCAATCGTCTTGATCTCATGTTCCATATATCTATTGCCGCACGCTTCCGCTGCCATACGAATAATTTCAATATTTTCACCTGATCCGCTATAGAGCGCATAAAAAACACGACAAAATATTTCAATGGCAGTTTTATGAAACATAGAACCTAAAACTGGAATTCTGATCAAATACTTGTCCATTAAAAATTTCCCTCTTTCTGTTCCCATGAAGCGCATTAAAACAACAGTTGGCACACCGAATATAATTAAAAGGATGATTACATGTTCACCTAGCCAGTCGCTCGCTTTCAGAGTCGCCGCCGTCATAGGGGGAAGTTCGATGTGAAATTTAATAAACATTTCTGCTGTCTTGGGGAAAATATAATAAACATAAAATAAGCACGCTAAGAACAACACAAAGAGCGTAATCAGCGGTGTAATAAGAGCACTTCGAAGATTTTTTTTAAATTCCATATTGCGTTCCATAAATTTCGCGGCGCTTTCATAAATCTCTGCCATGTTCCCGCTCTTTGAAGCGAGACCAAGCATTTGCGCTGTGAATTTGCCAATCACCGGCGCTTGTTTCATAAACACTTTTTCACTGTCTTTTCCTTGCTTTAGTTCTGCATTGATTTCTTTAATTGAATCGCGCAATCTTGGATTAGGAATATCATTGATTAACAATGACATCACTTCATTAAATGGAAGTTTTTGCCTCATTAAGTCTGTACTCACTCTAACAAAAGAGATAACGTCAACCATTGGAGCGGCATGCAGTTTATTCCCAAATAATTTCTTTCTGACATAGATAACATTAAATCCCATTTTCTGCAGCGCTACTCGAACTTCATCAGAAGTAAACGCCTTCTGCTCGCCATCAATCGGTTTGTCAGTTCCCTTCTTCACGCGGTAGATGAATGACACGCGTTCGTGAATACCAGTCACTTTAAACTTTTTCTCACGTGAAAGTTCTGCTGCTTTAGTTTTGGCAATGCCCTTATTGTCAGCAGTAATAGAACCGGACACTGTTTTTCCCCCAAGGGTTATACCATCAACTCGATATTCAGGCATATGATTATCCGACTTATAGAAAATTTAATGTGTTGAATATAATTACCCATTTACCCACTACGATTATACACTTTTTCGCTCTCTGTGTCAAGAACTGAGGACTTCCTCCTCCGCTATAAGAAACCAATATTATTATTGAATGAGAGATATACCCCTATTGAAGTTTAGGAGAACTTATAAATGCCAACGGGAACGCTGCATACCATGCAGATGCTTTGACGAGATGCTCCACTGGAATGTGTTCGGTTGCCATATGTGCATAAATTTCATTGCCGGGGCCAAAGCCAATGCACGGAATTCCGTGCAGACCCATCACTGCCACACCATTCGTACTGAATACCCAACGGCTGATTTTCGGCTTCTCATCAAACAAACCCTCATACGATTTAACACCGTACGCCAAAAGCGGATGGTTCTCCGGCAACAGCCATGTCGGATAATACTTTTTCGTTGGATATGTTAATCCGCGCCAGCTTGGAACTGCATAATCTAGCACGACAACTTCGGCTTCTGCTTTCTTCACGCTTGGCAATTCTTGAATCTCGCTCACCGCTGACTCCATTGTATCGGTTGCAGCAAGCCGCCTATCTAAATGAATTGTTGATGAATCTGCCACAGCACAAAGCGAGGGTGATGTAGAGCGGATTTCCGCAATTGTGACAGTTCCCTTGCCAAGGAAGGGCTCGCCGCCTAATCGTTCATTCAACTTTTCAATGTCTTCAATAATCGGCGCCATTCTGTACACCGCATTCACACCGCGTTCCGGTGCAGAACCGTGGCATGAGATTCCCTTCGTTCGCACTTCAATTTCCATACGGCCGCGATGGCCGCGATAGAGAGCAAGGTTCGTCGGCTCAGCAATGACGACGACTTCAGGTCTCAATGAATCTTCATTGATGATGTACTGCCAACAGAGCCCATCACAGTCCTCTTCCTGTACACTGCCAACTATATAGAGTGTGTAGTCATCTTCCAATCCAAGTTCCTTAATAATCTTTCCGCCATACACAATCGAAGCAAGTGCACCTTTCATATCGCATGCACCACGACCATAAATGATGCCATCCTTCTCATCCCCTTTGAACGGATCGACTGTCCAGTTTGCTGGATTACCGACATCTACGGTATCTACATGCGCATCTAATGCAATGATATGTTTTCCGTGTCCGATGCGGCCAAGGATATTGCCCATCGGGTCAATTGTAACTTCATCAAATTCGCATTTTTCCATTTCCTGTTTTATGCGATAGATCACAAGTTCTTCCTGTGAACTCAACGATTTTATCGCTATCAATTCTCGCAGAAACTGCGCTACCTGACGCTCATTTTTTTGAGCGATTTTCAAGATTTCTTTGAACATAAGTTTCTCACTTTCTCCGAAACCTTTTCAAGGTTTCTTGATTTAACCTTTGCAACCTTGAAAAGGTTACATATTATTAAAATTTGTGATCAACTTGTCGAAATATCCGACTTCATCTTCAAACAGACCTTGCCAATATTCCGGCTCCCATTGCTGTCGGAGTTCATCGGACGATTTCCCCTGCTGTTCAACCCAGGTGAAATACTTTAAATTATGAATCGCTTTGCGTTCATAATATGTCAGCTCTTTATAATAATCGACGCTCTGATGCATCAATGGTCCAGCGTGATCCTTTGCCGCTTCGATCTGTGAATACGCGCCGCGTTCATGATGCAGTTCATCCACACGCGATATGTACATATCGGCTGAATCTGTAAATACAGTCAGCAACACATCCGAAGAACTACATTCAAAGTATTTTGCAGTCTTGATTGCTGAAAGCATATTGGAGATACTGGAGATGCCCATGAGTTTTAAATTCTCAAGTTGCATATCAGAGACACCTTGTGACTTAAGATACTTCCTGCCTTCTTCTTCGTTGAACAATCGGAGCACACGCATGCAATCTTCATCATCCACCGCCGAAACGACATCTGTGTTCCGGACATTATGGACCCACGGTACATGCTTATCACCAATCCCTTCGATACGATGTTCACCGAAACCATTCATCAGTAATGTAGGACATTGCAACGCTTCACTTGCGACTATTTTCAGATGTGGATGGAGTTTCTTCAAATAATCACCAGCTCCAATCGTTCCTGCTGAACCCGTTGCAGAAATATATGCAACCGGATTTCCATTCATTATGCCAAGCGCGCGGAATGCTTCTTCCAACGCTGGTCCTGTTACATTGTAATGCCAAATCGGATTGCCAAATTCTTCAAATTGATTGAAGATGACGTTAAGCGGATCCTTTTTCAGTTCCCAGCATTTGTCGTAAATTTCTTTCACGTTGGATTCTGTTCCCGGTGTTGCTATAACTTCTGCTCCAATTTCTTTCAACCACTTGAAACGCTCCTTCGACATTCCTTCAGGAAGAATTGCAATGGATGTGCAATCTAACAGACGGCAATCGAATGCGCCGCCGCGGCAATAATTGCCTGTGGATGGCCACACAGCTTTATGTTTTTCAGGATCGAACTCTCCGCTCACCAATCGCGGCACCAAACATCCAAATGCCGCACCAACTTTGTGTGCACCCGTAGGAAAATATTTCCCAATGATGCCGACAATACGGGCATTGACACCAGTGATAGCTTTCGGAATCTCAAAATAATTCACACCACCATACAACCCGGTCTTGATATCATTTTTCCATGTAATGCGATAAAGATTCAAAGGATTGACATCCCATAATCCAATATCTGGAAGTTTCGATTTGATAGCAGCAGGGATCGTCTCCGGATTCCTCATCTGCGCAAATGTTGGAATGGTGATCCCGTGCTTCTTGCATCGTGCCGCAGTTTTCTTTACAACTTCATAATTGATGTGCTGAATGATTTTCGACATATTTTATTCCTTTACACCGATCGCTTCTGATTTCGGGTGACAATCGCTTGCAGTTTTTCTTCGGGATTTTGCATGCGCATCAAGAACATAATCGCTGCAATAACGAACGGTTTGTAACTCGCTTCTGCGTATGTGGCAAGACGATATTTTTCAAACACATTCTTGGAAACTTCTCCTTCGGTACAACTGACACCAGAAATATCTGCCGGCAGGCAATGCATATACAATGCTTTGCCATTCTTTGTCAATTTCATCTTCTGTTCATCACATTCCCAGTTTTTGAATTTTGCATTGTTCGCAAGGCATTCTTTCTCTAATTCCTTCAAGCCGGGTTTATCGTTACTGCTCAACAATACTGTGCGCTTTTGCATCACGTGATATGGCGCCCACGATTTCGGATACACGATGTCAGCATTCTGAAATGCATCGTCCATGCTGTTGACCACTTCAAACTTACTGCCGTGCTCAACTGACTGTTTCTTCGCCAATTCCGCAACTTCTGGGATCAATCCATATCCTTCAGGATACGCAAGCGAAACATCCATTCCAAAGCGCGACATCAATCCGATAATGCTCTGTGGAACAGAGAGTGGTTTGCCATAGCTTGGTGAGTACGCCCACGTCATCGCAATTTTTTTACCGCGAAGATTTTCTAATGAACCGTATGTATTCTTCAATTGCATAAGATCGGCAAGTGCTTGCGTGGGATGATCAATATCGCACTGCAAATTGACAATACTCGGACGTTGATGCAATATTCCTTGTTCGTACCCTTCCTGAATCGCTGCGCCAAACTCCCGCATATATTTGTTTCCCTCGCCAAGAAACATATCGTCACGAATACCGACGACTTCAGCTAGGAACGAAATCATATTTGCCGTTTCGCGCACGGTTTCTCCGTGGGCAATCTGTGATTTTTCTTCATCAAGTTCAGAAAGCCCCAACCCCAGTGCATTTGCCGCAGATGCAAAACTGAACCGCGTGCGCGTAGAATTATCGCGGAAGATGGAAATAGCAAGTCCCGTATCAAACGCGCGGAATGAAATTCCCGCTTTGTGCAAATCAATCATCAATTGCGCTACTGTGAGCACTGCTTTGATTTCATCATCGGTGCGCTCCCACGTTAACAAAAAATCGCGGTTATACATATCGGTGTGTAGCTGTTTCAGAAGTTCGAGATTATTTTGTATTACATTCAACATTCTTCATCCTCCATCAATCTTAAATTATTTCCATTCCATGATCTCAATACACCCATCGATCGGACAGACGAATTTACACAGCCCGCAGCCAACGCACCGTTTCCAATCAATATGGGCAATGCGATTTTCTAACTGATCGATCGCATGATGCCCTCCGTCGCGGCATGCAACATAACATAGATCACAGCCGATACACAAATTCTCATGAATATGATTGCGCATACGTTTTCTTGGCAGTTCATCGTGCGATACAATGTTGGGCAGTGCCTTTCCAACAATTTCTTCAGGGGATGAAAATTTCATCTCATCGAGATAGTGCGACATTCCGTTTTTCAAATCTTCAATGACACGGAAACCGTAATGCATCACCACCGTGCAAAATTCCACCACGCCTGCACCAACCGACATAAATTCCACCGCATCGCTCCAGGTGCTTGCGCCGCCTGTGCCCAGAATCGGAATATCAACGTTGCGGGCGATCTCGGCTATCGTACGGAGAGTGATCGGTTTTATCGCGGGACCGGTCATACCACTATAGGTAGACTTGCCACCGAGACTCGGATTGGGAACGAACGTCTTAATATCAATTCCCATCAATGCTTGAATAGAATTCGATGCTGTCAACGCATCACAACCGCTTCGTTTCACTGCTCTTGCAACCTCAACAATATCTGTAACGTGCGGAGTTATTTTGATCGAGATCGGCACTCGCTTCGATGCTTCTTTTACCCAACGCGCTGTCAATTCTGTTGCACTCAAACTTTGCGCCAGCATCTTGCCCGGATCTTCACCAATGTTTCCCTGTGGGCATGAAAAACTGCATTCGATCAGATCAACACCGGCTTTTTCCAAACGCTCAACGAGACGCTGCCAATCTTCTTTTCTTCCTGCCATAATACTTGCTGCAATCATTTTCTCCGGATATTCTTTCTTCAACATCCGAACATTGTATTCCACTTTATCGATGTGATGTTCTGAGATAAGATCGATATTTCCCATTCCAAACAACTTTCGTCCCTCATACTCGAATGTAGACATCATCGGGTAGCAAAGATCGACTTTCGTTCCTTCTACTGATGTTGTTTTGAGAATTGCTCCAGCCCATCCCATTTGGAATCCACGCCGCACCATATCCAGATCATCTGTTGAAGGCGCTGCAGCAAGGATGAACGGATTCTCAAAATGAATTCCGAGAAAATTGTATGATAGATCGCGCTCTGGATAAATTTCTATTTCTTTAAACTTTTTATATCCCATAATTAATGCTTCCTATTTCTCTTTCTACGAGTACGATAGATTGCTTTTGGTTCTTCAACACAAAATCCGATTTTATGTTTTGGCTTCTCCGGTGGAGTCATCAATTGACGGATCGCATCAAATACTACTTGAAAGTGCTCATCATACTTCTGTTCAAGTTCATCAAGCCTACGGACAAGATCTTTTTGTGAGGCAAGTATTTCCCGCAGTTTTACGAATGCTCGCATAATGGCAATATTCACCGCAATTGCTCGTTCGTTCCGCAAAACACTTGAAAGCATTAGGATACCATGTTCAGTAAAAGCAAATGGTTGATACTTGATATTTTCACCTCGCTTCAAGGTCACAAATTGTGACCTTGAACGTTCGGAGATGACGTGCTTCCACCATGTTTCTGACTCATCTGAAGATAATTGGAACATAAAATCCTCGGGAAATCGCTCCAGATTCCTCTTTACCGCTTGATTGAGAATTTTTGTGGAAACTCCGTACAAATCAGCGAGGTCACGATCCAGCATCACCTTTTGATTACGAATCAAATAAATGTGCTGTTCAATGACTTCCGATGGAACCAGGCTATAGTTCATTTTTGGAATTTATTAAATAATTATGAATCGCCTGCGCGGCATGTTTTCCTTGCGCAACAGATTGGACAATCGTTCCTTCACCGGCAATCATATCGCCTCCCGCAAAAACGCTCTTTTGGGAAGTCTGGAAATTCTCATCAACCTTGATATATCCTTTTTCGCGAGCAAATCCTTCAAGCCAATCCGCCGCTATTGACTGGCCAATAGCAACAATAACAGTATCGACATCAATGATGAATTCAGTTCCTTTCACTTCCACCGGTATTGGACGACCCGATGTATCCTTCTGTTTACTTAACTTCGTGCGTCGGCATGTCATGCCTACCACTTTTTTCTTTCCAACAATTGCAACCGGATTTGTGAGAAAACGAATTTCTATGCCTTGCTTGCGCGCCTCTTCCAACTCGGACTTCCAGACACGCATCTCTTTTTCACCACGTCGATAGATAAGGATAACATTCTCCGCACCGAGCCGTTTTGCGGTTGCCGCGGCATCCAACGATACATTGCCGCCGCCAATAATAACGACACGCTTGCCGAGTTTTATTTTCTTTGGATTTGCCTTCGCTGATTCAAGAAATTCCAAAACCGGCAAAACGCCTTTCATCTTCTCACCGGAAATTCCAACAGGACGATCCTTTCCAAGTCCAATCGCAAGAAACGTCGCATCGTATAATTTTTGGATTTGCGCGAACGTTTTTCCATTAATCGTTTTCTTTTTCAGAGAAAAATATTTTAACAAAAACTTTGTATCCGATTCTAACTCTTTATCTGCAAGACGATATACTGGAATACTATTACGTGGCACGCCGCCTGGTTTACCTTTATCAAACACATTTACCTTGTAACCATATTTCGCTAACTCAAACGCACATCCGAGTCCGGACGGTCCGGCTCCAACGACAGCAATTTTCTTATTCAATTTCGGAAATAGTTTTATTTTCGAAAATCCCTGCTTTACTTCTTCTTGCGATGCAAAGAAATGCAGTTCACGGATCTTGATCGGCTCATCCTGCTTACTTCGAGTGCAAACCGATTGGCAAAAGGTTTCTTCCGGACAGATTTTACCACAGACATTGATTAGTGCATTGGAGGTTTTTGCAACTTTGGCTGCACCAATAATATTGCCGCTGCGAATCATTCCGATGAATTGAGGAATTTTGATATGCGTCGGGCACGCCTGCTCACACGGCGCATCAAAACATTGCAAGCACCGTTCGGCTTCGATCCTGGCTTGCTGTTGAGTTAACGTTAAGTTCATTCTGATGTACTTTCCAATTCCTAATTTCGTTAATTCCACACCCGCACTGGCAATACGACCATTGACAGTCCCTGAAATTGAAGCCGATTTTGAATCGCATACGCGGTTTCGCTGTGCAGAATTCGTTGATACCATTTCTGTTTCTGGAAGACCAATTTTGCAGCAAAAAATACTGATTGTTTAAACTCATGTGAAAGTTCTAAACAAATCTTTTCTGCTTCTTCCACAGCTTCTGTTCCTGTTGACATTCGCGATGTTGCCGGGATACCGAGGTTTGTTGCTAATTGTACATATCGTTGTAATTCTTGTTTCGTGTTTTCTTCAAGACGATCTACTTCATCGGCCCCTTTGAAATTTCCAGAATCCACCACTGCGACCGATACAAATACCATTTGCTTAAAATAGCCGGGGAATTGTTTTATAATATTTAACAAAGAGTGAATGCCCAGTCCGTTGTAACTTTCAACAAGCAAAATTGCAGTTGGTTTATTCCCAACAAGTTTTTCCTCAGAATGAACTGTAGCATTCTCAGCAGGAAGCCCTTCGAGGATATCAGATAATGAACGAAGTTTATTGGTTACAAGATGATAATGTCTCCGAATGACAACACACAACAAAATGAGCATCGAAGTAATCACAACTGTCATCCATGCACCTTCTTCAAATTTTTCATAAACCACGATTCCGAGAATACCTACGCACAGGATCAAACCGATGATATGGATAGAGATTGACCGCTTCCACTCCTGTTTTCCCCGTTCACGAATCCAGAATCGCACCATGCCCAATTGAGAAAGTGAAAAAGTCACAAACACGTTGACGGAATACATCGTTACGAGCATATCAATATGCCCTTTTGTATAGAAGAGTAGAGCAAGCGAAGCTGCACCCATTAAAATAATTCCATAGTGCATCGTCAACCGATCCGACAATGAGGCAAAACGATGCGGCATCCAGCGGTCGTTTGCCATATTTGCCATTACACGCGGACCGTCGATAAAGCCGGTTTGTGCTGCAACAAAGAGCAATGCTGCTTCAGAAATAAGGACAGCAACAACAAACCAAGGACCAATGCCAAGCTTTTCGACCATCACAGCATTGAGGGTCTTTCCAGGTTGTTCAGTAACTCCTAAGAGAAGATACAGAAGAAAAATCGCCCCGGCGGTTATCGCAAGCGATACCGCCATATAGACCATCGTTCGTTTTGCCGTCGGGATACGCGGTTCGCGCATAATCTGTAAACCGTTGGAAACTGCTTCGATTCCAGTGTATGTACCGGCTCCGCGTGAGTAGGCACGAGCGAAGATAAGAAACATACCAAGCCATCCGATCGTTGAAATATCATTGTGTAAATTCACTGCGGCAGTAGATGCTACCTGCGGAATATCGCCGAAGCGAAGCACTATTGCACCAACAAACACTGCAATATGAGCTACGAGAAAGAAGAGGAAGATCGGAACCAATATAGAAATGGATTCTTTGGCTCCCCGGAGATTCAAAATGATCAGAGCGATGATTGCAAACGCTTCCACCGGCACCATCCATGGGCGCCATGAATACGGAAGAAAACTAAATATCTGTGCAGCACCGGAAGCGATCGATACGGTGATTGTGAGAATATAATCTATAAGCAAGGCACTTCCTGACACAACTCCGAAAGGTGCTCCGAGAAGTTTCGTCGCGACGACATAACCACCACCGCCGCTTGGGAAGTGTTCAATAATTCGGCTGTAAGAGTACGAAATAATAAATACGGTGAACGCCGTTGCACATGCAAGAAGAACAGCAAGTTCCGGATGTCCTGTCAATGCACGAAAAGCTTCATCGGGTCCATACGCTGATGAACTTAGTCCATCGGCTCCAAGTCCCACCCACGCGAGAAACGCAATGAGCGAAATCTTGTGAAAAAGTTTTGGATCGTGAATATCACGGGGTTTCCCGATGAGTAATTCTTTAATGCGCTCCAAGAACTATCCTTTCAATGGTGGAACATTGTTGTTTTGTATAGCATCAACTATTTGTTGGTATCCGCTGCAACGACACAAGTTGCCGGAAATAGCGGTTCGAATTTCTTCTTCCTTGGGATCTGGATTATGATCTAGCAAATCTTTTGCACTCATCAGCATACCGGGTGTACAGAATCCGCAATGCACCGCGTCATGATCTAAGAATGATTCCTGCAGCGGATGAAGTTTGTTTCCGGTCGCAAGCCCTTCGACAGTCAATATTTCTTGTCCATTAATCTGTGGAGCGAGTACAAGACACGAATTAACAGCTTTGTCGTTCATCAGCACTGTACATGCGCCGCACTCACCGATTTCACAGCCACACTTTGTTCCGGTCAAGCCCAACTCTTCGCGCAGAAGCGCCAGCAAAGTTATATTAGGTGGAATTGTTAACGTGTAGTGCTTTTTATTAATTGTTGTTGATACTGAGATGTTTTTCATTTTAATAATTGCAATGATTTTAATGATTCGCCCTTGTTGAACTCTTACGGAATTCTTTTAAATATTTCATAAAATTTGCTATGTGTTGGGACAATTCAATTATCTGTTCAGTTAATATTTTGTATTCATCTTCCGCGAGATAACCAATTTAATTTAGAATAATCAATTGATTTCGTACTTCACCAGCCGACCCTTTTGAATATTTTAAGAATCGAATAAACTCTGAAGTAGAATTATACTCGAATCCCTCTGCGATATTATTCGATATAGAAAAAGCAGCACGTCTTAACTGACTCTTCGCATCAAAATCTTGCTTCAGTTTTCCAATATCGGAGATCCTGTAGATCTCAGCAGCAAAATCTACAGCCCGTTGCCACACTTCCAAATCCTCAAATCTCTTTATACTTTTTACCACAAAGCCAATCTTTCAAATTATTTGAATCTTTACAATCATTTGAATTATTCTAATCATTCATACACATCTTTCCAATGCTCTGCGAACAAGAACGGCTATCACGGGCTCTTTGTATTCAGTTGACCAACGTTTTCCAGTAAAAGAGATCATTACTTCCGAAACCTTTTGCCCTGCTTCGGCGAATAATTCCTTTGTCGGCTTTTGTCCAATCAATATTTTTTCTGCTTCTATCATTCGCTGCCATTTGGGGAATGCCGCTCCAGGAACAATTCGCGCCTCCTTGATAAGTCCATTGTCATTCTTTTGAAGGATTGCCGCAACACTCAAACGGGAAATCGCCAGTGCATTTCTTCTTCCAAGTTTGATGAACGCGCTTTTCATCAAGTTGAGTAACTTAGGAAATCGAACCTCCGTGAGAAGCTCATTCTTTGCCGCGATGGTCTGATAAGGTTTAACAAAGAAATCGATAAGAGGAACATTACGTTCACCTTCTATCGACTGTAATTTCGCGGTTGCACCAAGCGCCATCAATGGCGGAATAGTATCGGCGCATGTTGCTGCGTTCATGATGTTACCGCCTATGGTCCCGCGATTTCTGATTTGCGGTGAGCCGATACCATTTGCAGCCATATGAAGCAATCGCGCATACTTCTTGATAACTGGCGAAGTTCCAAGCTCAGTATGTGTACTAAGCGGTTTGATAACAATTTCAGATTCAGTCTCGGTAATTCCCTTCAATTCACTTAAACAGCTTATATCGATGATTGCTTTGGGAGCTTTGACCGAAGGTTTACGAAGTTCTATTAACACATCTGTGCCGCCAGCAAGAATTTGTGCATCACTTCCAAACTCTGTCAACAGTGCGAAAGTTTCTATAACATTGTTCGGCGAAAAATATTCAAACTGCTTCACGTTCTATTCCCCTGAATCTTGCATGAATCGGCTTCCCCAGATTCCTTCTGCTCCGAACCACGCTTGCCAGTTCGTATGAGTTTATGACCGAGCCGTACTCGTTCAAGGTTTGCAGGAATTTCATAGAGACGTTTTCCAGTTGCATTATAAATCGCATTGACAATTGCTGGAGCTGCAAGTTCATTGGTCGGTTCGCCGACTGATTTTGCTCCAAACGGTCCAGTTGGATCTTCGTTCTCTACTATGATTGCCTTCATGCGCGGTACATCCATCGACGTTGGAATGAGATATTCATCAAAGTTGATCTGCTTTGGAATGCCGTCTTCAATTTCAAACTCTTCCAGCAATCCATAACCAATGCCCATTGCTACACCGCCGTAAATCTGTGCTTCGACCATTCCTTTATTGATCGCCTTACCGACATCATGCACAGAAACGAAGTCCTTCACGTTGACTTTTCCTGTTTCAATGTCGACTTCTACTTCTGCCACATTTGCTCCGTAAACAAAAGTAAAATATGCATCACCTTGTCCCTGCGTTTCATCCCAAGAAGTCTTTGGTGAACGATGCCAGCCAAGTCCTATCATTGGTTTACCTTTGTCGAAGCATACAGTTGCAAGTTCATTGAATGATGCCAGACGCTCTTTTGTTTTTTTATTGACGAGATAGTTGTCGAGAAGATCGAGATCGCTCACTGCTTCGCCAGTCATTTCTGCACCGACTTCGAGTAATGTCATACGCACTTTTTCTGCCGCATTCTTTGCCGCTGAACCGCCCATAATTGTTCCTCGCGATGCGACTGTTGCTCCGGAATCCGCAACACGACTTGTATTCGTGTTCAGAAATTGAATCCGATTCATCGAAATACCAAGCACCTCAGCAGTAATTTGCGACATTTGCGTTTGCGCACCCTGTCCCATATCAGTGATGCCGGAAGAAACGATCACGCTGCCATCCGTTTGCACAGAGACTATGGTTTCTGCTGCATCGGTTCCTTCTGCACCAAGCGACACACCGCGATAGCTGCATGCGAGCCCAATGCCGCATCGTTTTTCGTTCATCGTTGCTTTGCGATTGTTGTTCCATTTCTTCTCGAAGTCGCTTGCATCCGCAGCTTTCTTCAATACTTCCTTCAAACTAACATTATGTGTTAGTTTTTGACCCGTCGCAGTCACCGCTCCGATCTCAAATCCATTCTTCATTCTGATTTCGAACGGATTCATTCCAACTCTTTCTGCCAACTCATCCATCATTGATTCAATGGCAAAATTGACTTGCGGCGATCCGAATCCGCGCATCGCTCCGGTGTAATTATTGTTGGTGTATGTCGCATAGACATCTGTTTTAACATTCTCACAATAGTAAGGCCCCGTTGCCTGCACAACGGACCGCCACGTAACAAACGGGCTCATCGATGCGTACGCACCGCCATCTGCGATACACTTGATCTCCATTGCAGTGATGGAGCCATCCTTCTTAGCGCCCCATTTATAATAGAGCACATACGGGTGCCGCTTGTAACTTTCGAGCATCGACTCTTCGCGCGTGTTGACTATCTTGACTGGCTTATCTGTTTTCATCGCAAGTAACGCAGCCCGGCAGCTGATTAACGTCATCGCTTCATCTTTACCGCCAAATGAACCGCCAAGCGTTGACTGTACAATCTGCACTTGCGCAAGATCAAGATTCAACATCGATGCAACAGAACGGCGGGTTGAAAAAAGATTCTGTACACAACCCGTGATTTTTATTCCACCCTGTTCTGATGGTTCTGCAAGTACAGCTTCCGGTTCGATGTACGAATGCTCGATAAATTGAGTTTTGAATTTCCGTTCAATAATAAAATCAGCTTCAGTATAACCTTTCGTGATATCACCTTTTCGAACGTGATGATGCACGAATTCATTTTTATCGTCATGGAGAACCGGCGCATCCGGTTTCATTGCTTCTTCCGGATCGCTCACGATGGGAAGCGGTTCGTATTCGACTTCGATAAGTGAAATCGCCTGTTCGGCAATTTCCTTCGACAGAGCGGCAACGATTGCAATGCCATCTCCAAGATAGCGGACACGATCTTCCGCAAGAATAGCTTGATTCTTTACAACAACACCGAACACTTTTGCACCGGGAATATCCTTTGCAGTCAGCACCGCCTCAACGCCAGTAAGATTTTCCGCTTTCGAAATATCGATGTGGATAATTTTAGCATGCGGATATTTCGAGCGAAGCACTTTACCTATCAATTGGTGCGACACATTATAATCGTCGGCGTACTTCGCTTTACCGGCTACCTTGCCCCATGCATCCACACGCCGTTCAGACTTGCCGATTATTTTGAGTTTTTCAGACATCAGTTATCCGCTTTCAGAAGTCTGTCGCGAGTTTTAGATTTCCAAGATTCATCTTTGCACTTTCTTATTCGCAAATGACAATTCGAATTTCGAAATCATTTACCTATGCTTTTCCACAACCTTGCGGCAACTTTACGTGCCTTCTCCATTACTGCATCTTCATCAATTCCCATCATCTGGCGGTTCCAGACAATCCAATTACCATCGATCATCACATGTTGAACCATGGGTGAATTCATTCCAAACAGAAAATGACCATAGATATTTTGAGAAATCATTGGCGTCGGCAATTTATAATCGAGCACAACAAGATCCGCCGGTGAATTCTTTGCAAGCGTTCCAAATGATCGCCCGAAGAATTGAGAGATAAGCTTCTGTCCATTATTTAGCATCACTGGCAGCCGGGAAAACTCTGTTCGATGATCAGATTCAGCATTTCGGAAATAGCCGAACTTTGCCTCATCAAACATATCTGCCGGAAATCCATCCGTGCCAAGAGCAGAATGTTCTCCATACCAATTCAGCGGCGCATAACCAACGGCATTATTCATATTCGAACGCGGATTGTGGACCATCCACGCACCGGCTTTTTCAACTCTGGCAAATTGTTTTTGATTGAGGTGAACGCCGTGAGCGAAGATAGATTTCTTGCGAAGAATGCCAAGTTCATTCAATCGGCTAATGATATCGGTGTTATAGTTTTCCATTGAATCCAATACATCGGCTTTATCTTCAGCGACATGAATGTGGACACCGCAATCATACAACGAAGCAAGTTCGCCAAGTTTTCGCAGTGAATCATTACAGAGCGTGAAGGAAGCATGCCCTCCCATGGTTCCACGGAAATGAGGATTGTTCGCATTCTCAGTAATAAAACGTTCATTCTCTTCCAATCCAAGATCGCGTTTTTTCATTCCACCGCGATCAGTGGTTTCGTAGCAAACGACTCCGCGCAAACCAACCTTCGCTATTCCAGATTTTGTTAAATCAAGCGAGCCGCTAATATGATTCGGCGATGCGTGGTGATCTATAAGTGTCGTCGTTCCAAATTTGACTGCTTCGATTGCGCCAACGAGTGCACTATAATAGATGGCTTCCTCATCCAGCGCTTCATCCAACTTCCACCATACTTTTTGAAGAATCTCGATGAAGTTCCTTGGCGCGGTCTTCGGCGCAGGCATTCCGCGTGAAAGTGCTGAATAGAGATGTGTGTGTGAATTCACAAACCCGGGAAGAATAATTTTTCCAGAAAGATTAATAACTTCATCACTCTTCTTTGGTCGTAGACTCTTCCCACAATCAGCAATAGTACCATCAATGATGCGGATGTCCGCTTCTTCGATCCTTAGTGGATCTAGAGAAATGATTTTAACATTTCTGAGGAGGAAATTCATATCTACTTTCGCTTTCTCGTATTGTAACTCGCTTTCTGATCTCTAACAATAAATCCAATAGGATGTTTTGATTTCTCACGTGGTTTCATAAGCTGACGAATAGCCTGAAAGAGGATTTGAATTTCTGAATCGTGTTGAGAAATTTTCTCTTCGAGTTCCGCAAGTCTTTGGGCAAGTTCTTTATGCGTGCTTAGTATTTCCCGTAGTTTTACAAACGTTCGCATTATGGCAACATTCATGAGTACGGCACGTTCAGAGTGAAGTACACTAGAAAGCATGGCAACACCCTGTTCAGTAAATGAATACGGAAGATACCTTCTGCCACCCCAACTTGAGGTCACAAATTGTGACCTCAAGTTATCATATTCTTCCTGAGTAAGCTGAAACATAAAATCGAACGGGAACCGATTGGCGTTGCGCTTAATTGCCTGTATTAAAACCTTTGTTGATATGCCATAGAGTTCTGCCAAATGAAAATCAAGCATCACTTTTTGATTGCGAATGAGGAATATCTTTTCCTCAATTCTTTCTAGTGCTATGAGTTCTTTCTTCACGTGAGTTCGTGTAATCTATTTTCTAATATACTAATGTCAGGTTCTATATCGATTGTCTGCCCTACTGCTTTCTTTGCAGAAGCAATATCTTTCAATCCATTGCCGGTAATGACTGCAACGGCAGATTCATCCGGTTTGACGATGCCTTGTGCAAGTGCTTTCTTCAATCCTGCAACACCTGCAACACCTGCCGGTTCGCCAAATACTCCGCCGAGTCGCGCTGTTAATCGCATTGCTTTTAAAATTTCTTCATCTGAAACTGCAATCATCGTTCCGTTCGATATTTTAATTTGCTGAATCGCGCGGCGCCAATTGCGCGGTGTTCCGACGGCGATGCTGTCTGCGATCGTGTCGGGTTGTGATGGTACCAAATCTTTTCCGGAAAAGAAAGCATCCATCAACGGCTTGGAACCTTCTGCCTGCACACCCAGCAAACGGGGCACACGATTGATAAATCCCAGCCGTTTCATTTCCTGCAATCCTTTTCCGATACCGCCAATTGTACATCCGTCTCCCACCGAGACAGCCACCCAGTCTGGAACCGCAGAACCAAACTGCTCGCCAATTTCTAATCCTGCTGTTTTTTTCCCTTCTACCAAAAAAGGGTTCGTGCCGCTGTTGCGATTATACCAGCCGAACTTTTCACAAGCTTCGCGGCATAGATCGAATGCTTGTTCGTACGTCCCCTGGATACGGATAACCGTTGCACCAAAAATGAGCAATTGTGTTACCTTCGGTTCCGGTGCGCGCTGCGGAACAAAGATGAAACTTCGTAATCCAACTGCCGCCGACATTCCCGCCAGCGACGATGCCGCATTCCCTGTTGAAGCACATGCAATGGTCTTGAATCCAAACTCCTGCGCCTTCATCACACCCACCGAGCTTGCGCGATCCTTAAAAGAATTCGTCGGGTTGCGCCCATCATCTTTCAGAAATAATTTTGAGATACCAATGGTTTGTGCAAGACGGGGAACATCATACACCGGAGTCCAGCCGATGTGTAAATGCGGAAGTGAAATATCAGGTGAAATGGGGAGTAATTCTTTATAACGCCAATGATTAAATTGTCGACTACGGATTGTGGATCGTGGATTGGGAATTGAATCGTAATCGTATTGGACATCGAGAATTCCTTCGACACCGCAGTTCGGACAGGTGAACACATTGCCGTACGCCACGATTCTGCCGCATACAAGACAGCGTAAGTTGGTAACAAATTCAGGTTTTCGTACTTCCATTGTATTCCTCTAATAATCAAGGAGCGTTCACTCTTCCAACTTCTCTGTCAATATAGTGCGCTTTCTAATGGAAATCGAGAGGAAGTTTTTAGGACATTCAAGAATTTGAGCAAATTTGCAGGTAGGTTGTTTGATAATTGAATAATTATCGATTTAGCTAACGTACTCATTATCAGGTACCAACGAATAACTTGCGTTTTGAAAGTTAAAAGTATATTCTTTCCACAACGCAGGGAAAAGAAAAATACATGTCAATCCTTATTATAAACGGTCGCGTCATTACATCAACCGGCGAGATACATGCAGATATTTTCATCGAGAACGAAGTGATCAAACGAATCGAACCGGATCTCGATATGAAAGCAGACAGGATCATCGATGCAGCTGGAAAACTTGTCATCCCAGGCGGTGTTGATGTTCACACTCATTTAAGTTTACCTGTGGGCAATATCATAACGAGTGATGACTTCGAAACCGGAACGCGTGCGGCGGCATTTGGCGGCACAACGACCATCATTGACTTTGCCCAGCAAGTAAAAGGGCGTTCACTGAGCGAAGCACTCGATATCCGGCTGAGGGAAGCTGAAAAATCTGTGATCGATTTTGGTTTGCATATGATTATTGTTGACTTACCGGAACACCGAACTGCTGAGATGGATGAAATGATAGAAAGAGGCGTGACGAGTTTCAAACTCTTCACTGCATATCCCGATCGGCTGATGGTGGATGATGAGACTATTCTCAGAACACTGCGTCAGACAAAAAAGAACGGCGGACTTGTTTGTGTACACGCAGAAGACTCAGCAATGATCGAAGTGCTTGTTGTGAAAGCATTGATGGAAGGCAAGAGCGAGCCAAAGTATCATGCCACGACACGCCCAGCCGAGGCAGAAGCGAAAGCCGTTCAGCGAGTGATAGAACTGGCGCAACAAGCAGAAGCGCCTGTGTACTTTGTTCACATCTCGTGTTCAGAATCGCTCGAATATATCCATCAGGCACAATCGAAACATCAACCAGTGTATGCGGAAACATGCCCGCAATATCTTTTTACATCAATAGAAGATTTGGACAAACCTCATTTTGAAGGTGCAAAATATGTCTTCACTCCACCGCCAAGGGAAAAATGGAATCAGGAGAAGCTTTGGAATGGCATTCGAAATAATTCATTGCAAGTTGTCTCGACAGATCACTGTCCATTTAACTTCCGGCGAGACAAAGAATTGGGATACGCGAACTTCACAAAAATCCCCAATGGCGCTCCTGGGATAGAGAATAGATTACAACTCCTTTTCCATTTCGGCGTGGCAGGCGGAAAGATTTCAATACATCGATGGATCGAAATTGTTTCGACAATGCCTGCAAAGCTCTTTGGTCTCTATCCTAAAAAGGGAACAATTGCTGTTGGCAGCGACGCCGATATTGTAATCTGGAATCCTATAACCGAGCATACCATTTCTGCATCAACGCATCATATGAATGTCGATTACTCATTATATGAAGGATGGCGATTAAAAGGAAATGCGGAAACCGTAGTTTCGCGTGGAAAGATTATTATCGATAATAATATATGGTGCGGAGAGCCGGGGCATGGGAAATTTCTACCAAGATTGCCACGTGATGTCCGATAAATGATGGACAATAAAATTCATTCTAATATTTTATTGCTCACATCTCTGTTTATTCTTATTTTTGCTGCAACGCATCCCTGACCATATCGGTAATTTTGCGAAAGTCAATCTTGCCGCTGCCCATTTTAGGCAGTTCTTCGAAGACAACAAAATTTTTCGGCAAAGCGATATTCGGCAGCTCCTCTGCCATTTTTTTTAGAATTGCTTTTTCGTCAATTTTTTGGGTGACGGCGACAACAATCTTGGCTCCACGAACAGAGTCCGGCACCTCGACAACACAGCAAGCAACATCATCAGGCAGTAAATGTTCCAGCACATTTTCTACTCGGATGAGTGAAACCATTTCACCGCCAATTTTCATGAAACGTTTTAACCTGCCGACATGCCAGAGATATCCATCTGCATCGTGATATCCCATATCGCCGGTGTCATACCAGCCATGCCGTATGCTCAGAGTTGTTGCTTCAAAATCATCAAAATAACCTTTCATAATACTATCGCCTTTGACAAGAATCTTGCCTATTTCACCGACAGCACATTCATCGCCGGTTTCATAATTCTCAACTCGTACTTTCACATTCGGTAACGGTAATCCGACACTTCCCGGACGGTTTGCTACCGGTGTGTTGACACTGATTGCAGGGCTCGTCTCTGTGCAGCCATACCCTTCTAGAAGATTAATATTATGCTTGTGAAGGAATTCCTGTCGCAAGGAATCCGGTGTCTTATCAGCACCAGCCAGCATAATACGGCATGATGCAAAATCGCCGGGTTCTGACTTCCTCAAATATCCCCACATAAATATTGGTGTACCCACCACAAAAGTAATTTTCTCTTCACGAATGATATTACAGATGGCTTTAAAATCAAGCGGGTTGGCATAGGAAACAATTGTCATGCCGTAGTACAGAGGCAGCCATAAATTTGCCGTCTGTCCAAACACATGGAAGAAAGGCAAGTTGGCAAGGAATACATCATCAGATGTAAATTCAAAGACTTTGATGAGCCCATCAACATTAGCAGATATATTTCGATGCGTGAGCTGAACCGCTTTTGGATCTTTCTCGCTTCCACTTGTAAAGAGAATAATCACGTTATCATCTTCATCGCCGGAATGGATTTTTTTCAGCAGCCGATCTACAGGAAGCTTTGCCCGCAGTGCTGCTTTAATTTTATCCAGAATAGAAACAGTCTCCATAATATCTTCGATAAAGATCATTCCCTGCACGCGTGGACAATTTATCTTTTCGACGAGTGCTTTTGAAGCAATGATGGTTTTGAAAGCACATTTCTTCTGAGCATACTCGCAATTCTGTGCGGCACCGGTCGAATAATTAATCATCACTGGAGTCCGCCCGCTCATGAGCGCACCAAGGATAGAAAGCGCACATCCCATAGAAGTCGGAATCATGATACCGATAAATCCCTCATCGTATTTTTTGAATTTATCCGCTAAGATGAGCGATGCTATGAGTGCTTTGCCATAGCTGATGTTCTTCCCTGTTGTACGGTCGATAATTGCCATTTTGTTTTCAAACTGCTTGGCAATGTGGACAAAGTGATGATGAAGAAGCATTTATTTTCCCTTAGAAAATTTTGTGCGGTGATCGTTGCGAATACCTCTGCCGAGATACGTTCTTATGCCAGTTTCGCTCGCAGGAATTCTCGGTTCAATCGCGCAATATGCGTGACTAAGATTCCTTTCGGGCACTCGGCTTCGCATGCATAATTGTTGGAACAATTGCCGAAGCCTTCCTTATCCATTTGCAGTACCATTTTCTGAACGCGTTCTTTTCTTTCAACCTGTCCTTGCGGCAGTAATGCAAACTGTGAAACCTTTGCCGCCACAAAAAGCATTGCAGAAGAATTCGGGCATGCTGCAATGCATGCTCCACATCCGATGCACGCCGCCGCATCCATCGCTTCTTCCGCATTCGCTTTCGTCACAGGAGTTGAGTTCGCATCCGGTGCGCCGCCGGTTCGTGCCGAGATAAATCCGCCCGCCTGCATAATTCTATCCATTGCAGTTCGATCGACAACCAAATCTTTAATCACGGGGAATGGCTGTGCACGCCATGGTTCTACAGTCAATGTTTGTCCTTCATCGAATGTCCGCATGCGCACATCGCATGTCGCCTGTTTGCGGCCAGGACCATGCGCGCGCCCGTTGATCATGAGGCCACAGCTGCCGCAGATGCCTTCGCGGCAATCGTGGTCAAATGCAACAGGGTCTTTATCTTGAAGCACCAGTTGATTATTCAGTACATCCAACATTTCTAGAAATGATGCATCCGGCGATATATTCTGCACTTCGTACATTTCAAAACGCCCTGCATCCTCCTGTTTTTTCTGACGCCATATCTTTAATGTGAAGTTCATAGGATTAAGAGTTATTAGTTTTAAGTTTTGAATTTTTAGTTTTGAGTTACGAGTATCGAGTTACTCATTACTGGCTACTCGTTACTGCTTTCTATTTATAGCTGCGTTCAGAGGGTTTCACATATTCAAACGTGAGCGGTTCTTTGTTGAGCTTTGGTTTTTTGTGAGCCTTGGTGTATTCCCAAGCTGACACGTATGCAAACTTCTTATCGTTCCGAAGTGCTTCGCCTTCAGGTGTTTGATATTCTTCGCGGAAATGGCCGCCGCATGATTCATTCCGTTCCAGCGCGTCGAGCGCCAGCAATTCCGCCAATTCCATAAAATCGGCAATGCGCCCGGCTTTTTCCAGTTCGATATTGATATTGTCAGTCTCGCCGATGACTTTGGCATCATGCCAAAATTCATCCCTGATTTCCGGAATGAGCTTTAACGCTTTCTTCAACCCTTTTTCGCTGCGCCCCATGCCGACAAAATCCCACATAACCTTACCGAGTTTTTTATGAATTTCGCTTACAGGTTGTTTGCCGTTGATAGCAAGAAGTTGCTTCACTCGTTCGGCAACATCAGTGTTGACTTTCTTGAATTCAGGATGATCGGTTGCTAGAGATTTGAATTTTGTTTTCGCCAGATAATCTCCCATGGTGTATGGAAGAATGAAATACCCATCGGCTAATCCTTGCATGAGCGCGCTGGCTCCAAGCCGGTTCGCGCCGTGATCTGAGAAATTCGCTTCACCGATAACAAATAAACCGGGAATCGTGCTCATAAGATTGTAGTCAACCCATAATCCACCCATTGTATAGTGAACAGCGGGATAAATGCGCATAGGTACGGCATAGGGATCTTCGGCAGTAATTTCGTGATACATATCGAAAAGGTTGCCGTACTTTTCTTCAATCCAATGTTTACTATTGCGTTTCATGGCGTCTGCGAAATCAAGATATACTGCCATCTTTGTTTTACCGACGCCAAAACCTTTATCGCATATTTCTTTTGCACGGCGTGAAGCAACATCGCGCGGAACCAAATTACCGAATGAAGGATAGAGACGTTCGAGATAATAATCACGTTCATCTTCTGGAATTTGAGATGGTATGCGTGTGTCACCGGATTTCTTCGGAACCCAAATGCGTCCATCATTACGCAAGCTTTCGCTCATAAGCGTTAACTTGGATTGATAATCACCACCAACCGGAATGCACGTTGGGTGAATTTGTGTGAAGCAAGGATTCGCGAACAGTGCGCCTTTCTTATACGCTCGCCAGATTGCCGTGGCATTGCTCGCCTTTGCCATCGTAGAAAGATAAAACGTGTTGCCATAACCGCCAGTAGCAAGCACAACTGCATCCGCCACATACGATTCGATTGCGCCTGTCTTCAAATTTCGACAGACGATACCGCGAGCCTTTTCATCTACGACGACAAGATCCAACATCTCGCGCCGGTCGTAAAACTTCACGCCACCCGCACCAATTTGACGGCTCAACGCAGAATATGCACCAAGCAATAGCTGCTGACCAGTCTGGCCGCGGGCATAAAATGTTCGCGATACTTGTGCGCCGCCGAATGAACGCGTATCTAAATAACCTGCGTAGTCACGAGCAAACGGAACACCCTGTGCGACGCATTGGTCGATGATACTGCCGCTCACCTCAGCGAGCCGGTATACGTTTGCTTCACGCGCCCGGTAATCACCGCCTTTTAAAGTATCATAGAATAAGCGATAAACACTGTCGCCATCATTGGCATAATTCTTCGGTGCATTAATGCCGCCCTGTGCCGCAATGCTGTGCGCTCGCCGCGGCGATTCGTGGTACGAGAACGCCAGCACGTTGTAGCCAAGTTCGGCAAGCGAAGCCGCAGCAGAAGCACCGGCCAAGCCAGTTCCAACTACTATAACGGAATATTTGCGCCTGTTCGATGGATTAACCAGCTTCATATTGAAGCGATGATTGGACCATTTCTTTTCAATCGGCCCGCCGGGAATTTTGGAGTCAAGCGTCATAGTCAATGAACTCCCATAATCACGTAGAAACAGCTTGTTGATAAAAAAAGAAATAAACAGGAATTACCGCATAACCCAGCGGAATGAGAAACCAGAAAATGAATGCCAGCATATCAAGAAACGGCGCATAGGTTTTATTCCGAAGACCGAGAGTTTGGAATGCCGATTGGAATCCATGCCGCAGATGATACCCGAGCACGAGTAAAGCAACAAGATAAAATGCATCATACCAGGGATTTGAAAACGCCTGCATCACCAGCTCATAATTTGAGACTTTCTCTGCGGCAAATCGAGAAGGAATAAAGAATGATTTTAGATGAATGTAAAGAAAGATTCCGATCACACTGCCAGTCCAAATTGTTGTACGGGATGCGAGAGGTGAGTTATCTTTCAACCGGAAGAATTTGTATTTGACCGGCCGGGTCATCCGGTTCTTGATCCATAGAATGACGCCAAGGATTGCATGACCGATCATACCGAGGAAGAGAAATATTTCTATGAAACGAATGACCGGATTGGAAACGAGAAAATCACCGTATGCTTCATACGTTTTTCCGCCGTCATTCGCAAACAGTAGAAGGTTACCTACGAGGTGTTCTACAAGAAAAGTAATCAGGAACAATCCTGTGAGGCTCATCAGTACTTTCTTGCCAATAGATGAGTAATAGAATTCGAGGATGCTGTTCATAGAGGATGACTCTGTGTGGTTAAACAACAGTTACATTAAGCGAGTGTTTAATTCATAACCATTAATTATCAGTAAATTAACTGTTGAGAGTGTAGGGAAGATTCTTGGAAAAAGCAACGGAAGAGTAATGAATATTTATTGCTTTCCATTTTAAGACAGAATTTTTTGATTATCGGTCTGTGCTCATTCCTTACCATCCTTTATGTGTATATCTTCGTCAATAGTAGAATGAATTCTCAAAAGAATGAGGCGCTTATACGGTAAGAAGATATCGAGATTGTGCAGGAAAGTTCAAGCTGTTGCTTTAAAATCCATATGACAGACCGGCTTGAACCGAAACGCCGGAATAACTGACGGAGAAATTATTCAGCAGACGTCCTTTGGAATCACGAAAATCATCTAAATTGAGGTAGCGATAACCAAATTCAACTGTAAAGCTGAAAGCGCCGCTGATGGGTGTAACTTGCTGCAAATCCATGCGAAATCCATATCCTTCGCCGGTATAGGAAGTTTTAGAAGAACCATACGCATCCATATCCGTTGTGGTAGCCAATGAAGCATAAGCATACACAAATCCGATTTCCATCTTCACTGTTGTCTTGGGAATATAACTTCCGGTATTGATCGAAAGAGGATAAAGAGAATAGTTGGATGTGAACGATGCGTTAAACTTTCGAGCAATATTCCCCGCATGATCGGTCACCGTTCCAATGTATGAAAACGTTCGAGAAACCGTAATATATTCACCTCGAACAGAAAAGAAGGTTGGCATATTTTTGGGACGGAATGAGAACCACGCCGTCCATTGAGCAACTGTCTTTACCGGAGCTTGCGATTCATTGAACGCAGAATTATTGAATTCTATCTGATTGTTGATCGCTTCCGGATTAAGAAATGTCGCCCCACCTGAAACGCCAAGACTGAAAACCGGGGTTGGTACAGATGAAAAGAGTGTATCGACTTCTGATCGTTGGACAAAGATCGTATCTCGTTCTTGTTGTTGCGCGGAAACGATTGACACTGCAAATATCAATATTATCAAACTCTTTTTCATATCCCTTTGCTATTCCTTGATTGCAGTGATACGAAGGATAGTGGTTTGCGGAGTATATCCCCGCATTTCAATGATATACAATCCTGAAGGAACTGCAATTCCCTTATAATCCAGGCCATCCCATTTGGTTGTGTATGCTCCAGGCGGATTGGAAGAATTATTTACAAGAATCCGTATATCATTTCGGAAGAGATCGTAGACAACGATCGTTACGAGAGAATTCGAACCTCCGGTGAATGGAACATCATACTTGATTTGAGTTGTGTCTGCAAAGGGATTGGGATAATTTTGATAGAGGGCAAATGCAAGTGGTATTGGTCCGCTTCCAACTTGAGGCCCGGTAGTTGCCATCGTGCATGAAATAAAAGCAAGAAGCGGCAACGCTATACAAATTTGGATACATATATTAAAATTCTTTTTCATCGAGAGAAATTCTATCACATGTGTGCTTCACGCAGCGGCAATGCATACCTGCCCCAAGAACATAGTGCGTTGATACTGATGGTATTAAAAAAGTGCATAAATAAATGGCGCAAGAGCTGAACCTTCCGTTAAGATTATGAGTGTACCCATAAGAACCAAGATAATAATGAGAGGTGCAAGCCACCATTTTTTTTGCATGCGCATAAACGCCCAAAACTCTCCCAAGAGTGAAACCACAGATTTTAGCCTTTTCAGAATTTTTGACATTCCTATTCCTTTCATGAATAGAGATTAATCAAGTGCAAACGTTTCGCTTATCTGCATCTGATACCCTGATTCTTTGATTTTCCGTTTATCCAAAATAAAGCTGCCAAGGATAAGATAATCCATGTCGGTTCGCAAAAAGCATTTGATTGCATCGAACGGTGTGCAAACGATAGGCTCACCACGGACATTAAACGATGTATTAATAATAACCGGACAGTTTGTGAGTTTTTCAAATTCGCCAATGAGATCATAATATAATGGATGATCGTCACGTGTAATGGTTTGAAGGCGAGCTGAGCCGTCGACGTGCGTCACTGCCGGAATTGTTCTCCGATCAGGTCTCACTTGCGCAACAAACAACATATAGGGGCTGGGTTGATCAAACTCGAAATAGTCTTTCATTCTTTCCAATATCACTGTCGGTGCAAATGGACGAAAACTCTCTCGAAATTTGATTTTTAAATTTACACGTGAATAGTTTTCTGGATTTCGTGCATCTGCTAAAATACTGCGTGCACCTAACGAGCGTGGTCCAAATTCCATACGACCTTGGAACCATCCCACAACTTGTTGATCAGCGATCAGTTGAGCAGTGCGTTTTAAAAGATTCTCGCTGCTCAGTCGCTCGCCTCCAAGATTCAACTGGTTTAATACCTGCTCAATAGTTTCATCGGAATATTCCGGCCCTAAAAAATTATGACTCCAAGTATAGGTGCGCTCATTCTTCAACAACATGTTATAAATATAAAACGCAGCTCCAACAGATCCGCCAGCGTCTCCCGCCGCAGGTTGTATAAACATTTTTTTAAACCCAGACGAAGCAAGTACTTTACTATTGGAAACACAGTTGAGTGCGACGCCTCCCGCAAGACATAAATTATCGCTTCCGGTTTTCTTGTGAAGGTCGGTTGTCATGCGCAGCATTATTTCATCAGTGACATACTGAATAGAGGCGGCAACATCTTTATGGAACTGCGTTAATGCAGATTCCGGAGTTCGCGGCGGCACACCGAAAAGATTATGGAAACGATTATTGGTCATCGTCAGACCATAATCATACGCAAAGTATTTCATATTCAAACGAAAACTTCCATCATCCTTCAGGGATACAAGTTCCTTTAAGATAAGATCAGCAAACACCGGTTTTCCATACGGCGCCAGCCCCATAACTTTATATTCAGCACTATTGACTCGAAATCCAAGATAGTAGGTAAATGCTGAATACAAGAGCCCGAGCGAATGCGGAAAATGAATGCTCTCCGTCAACGTAAGAGTTTTGTCATTTCCTATGCCCATAGTCGTCGTTTCCCATTCACCGACTCCATCCGCAGTAAGAATTGCTGCTTCAGTAAATGGGGAAACAAAAAATGCACTCGCGGCATGAGAGAGATGATGTTCTACGAACAAGAGTTTTGCAGTGTCACCCAGTTCCTCTCTCATCTTCTGTGGAATCCACAGTTTTTCTTTCAACCAAATCGGCATCGCTTTCAGAAAAGAAGGTAAGCTTTTCGGAAAAGTTGCTACATACGTCGTCAGTATTCGCTCAAACTTGGTAAACGGCTTATCGTAGAATCCTATGTAATCAAGATCCTGTGCTTGAATGCCTCCTTCTTGCATGCAATAGCGAATTGCATTTGTCGGGAAATCTTGATCGTGCTTTTTTCTTGTGAACCGTTCTTCATGGGCAGCGGCAACGAGAATGCCGTCTTTAATAAGAGCTGCCGCAGAATCATGATAGAAACAGGATATGCCGAGAATATTCATAGTATGCCAGATTAAAATTGAAATTTGGAGCGGTCGAGAGTCTGTTCACTTGTTACCCTGGATTGCCAGTACGATGCTTGATCATAATCCATTTTCTTCTGCAAAAGATCTTTTCGAAAAAGTCTCACAATGATCGACATAATCCCAATGACAACAAAATACACAAGAAAGAGCAGCAAAATCGTATTTGCCTTGCCAAGCGTATGTGCAAATAGTAACCACAGTCGTTTGAGTGTTCGAAAAATATTCTTCATCTCATCCTCATTTTCTAAAATACTCCAGCAGGTGTGTCTACGATAAATCGTCGTCATTCATAAATATTGCCACGACCCTTGCCAAGGGCATCCCTTTCGAGACAGGTCGTGGTTTGAATATCTTAAATAAATCTGGGCTTCAGCCGAAAACGGTTTGAAATGTGGCTAACGCCGATGCTGCTTCCTTTTATCCATCCACGATGTTAACTAAATTCTTATTTCAAATTGAGACATCCTAAGACAATTTATGAATTAAATAATCCAAATGTCCTTATTTCATCAGAATCATCCTTTGTGTCCTATGAAAATTTCCAGCTTTCATTCTATAAAAATAAATACCGCTGCTTAAATTGCTTCTATTGAATTTTACAGCATATCTTCCGGCATTCTGTTCTCTATCTACCAATGTTGCCACATCACGCCCCAATAAATCATAGATTTTTAATTCAACATGGCAATATAATGAAAGCTCATAGTTCATTGATGTTTCCGGATTGAATGGGTGAGGATAGTTTTGGTCCAGCTTACTCACAAGAGGAATCAGGCTTTTATCTTCTGCGACCACCAGTGACGAGCTTGTCCAATTATAGACATCCATTGGAGCGAAAGGTTGAAGTATTCCTTTATCGACAGATTCTATCGTTCCGGAACGATATGATATTGTGCCAGTGTCGCTACTGGAATAATATGCTGCGTCTAACTCTACAATAATTGTTGTGCTGTCATTGTGTTTCAAGGAAAGAGTTGCCGTTGCAACTAGTGGAACATGATTTCTTGTAAAAACAAAAGACGCCTGCTCAGTAGATGGATTTTTCATTTTTATTAAACGTCAACTCAAAATGTCTCGCATAGAAGTTATAATTGCTGACAGACACTGTGGAGAAGATCCTGGGGGAAAATCATCCATGGAAGTTATTCCAAATCCGTACGTATAAAGAAGATGATAGTTTTCATCACTAAAATTTATTGGAATCCGTTGATCGATTGGAAGAGTACTTTCCTGATAAGGAAATGGTTGAGCTGTTAGTAATGGAACTAAAGAAAATAACAGGAATGCTGTTAAAGTGAAGTAAGTTTTTTTCATATACGATCTTTTGCCGTCAAAATAATCTACTGTCGCAAATTTCCTTATCAGTTATTACTGATTTAATAATTGTTGCCATGAATCATCCTTTATTTCATCACGTTTCGTAGAATTCACAAGGAGGTATTCATTAAATCCTATAAGATCAACAAAGTCGAACTCAACACCGCCTTCTATTTGATGATAATTCCAGATTTCGTACGGTTTGCGATCCATCGAGTAGGTAAATCTTTGTATTTCATCAGGTTCTCCATAGAGAATAAGAACTCTACCTCGATCTGTCCGCCATCCTTCCTTAGCCTGTGTCTTATAGCGCTGATTGGCAGTCTCAACTCTTTGCATATAGATAGATCTTGTAAGGTTTAAACGTCCAAGTTCTTCTCTCTCAATTCTCGTCCAAAATTTTTGCATAAACTCTTGACGTGCTCCCAGTGTCGTTAATTTATCGAATGCATTGTTATCCTCGGATTGTGTAATATACTTTGCAACTCGAAACTCTTCGGCAAGATCCTCCAAAGAGAACCCAGCATACACAGCGCTTCCTTCTGAAAGTGGCTGAGCTTGCGCTGATTGGACATTGGGATTGTAGAGAAAAATAGGCCGATGTGATTTGGCAATTTCGTTGCCAAGTGTATCGGAAAGGATAATAACGTAGTTGTATTTTCCTGAACTAATCGAAGTAACATTCAACGTTGTTACATCCACGACGTTGGGAATTGAGAATCGACGGAGATGCGTTCGCTGCTTCTTTACATCACCCTTCGAATCTACAATTTGTGCTTTGATTGAATACGTCATTCCCTTCTTCAGATTATAGAATTCCATATACGTGAGCACCAGAGGAAAAGTCGTTGAGCCATAAACACAATTCGGATTAGGAATCACTCGATATGTATTTTTATAGAAAACATCTTTTTGATCTGAAGATTCGGTGATGCTTGAGCATAATTCGATATCACTAAGAGCAATTGTGTCGGGTCTCTTGATGATATCGATGAAGAACATTGAACTATCCCGTCGTGATCTATTGGAAGCATCAACACCCAAGACAGAGACTTTATAGAGGCCACATCGTAAAGTATATGTTGCGTTATTAACCATCGATTTTGTTTTAGCGAGAGCAACAGAATCGATAAAATTCATTGGAATCGTAAACCGATCTGTGTTAACAAATACTCCGCTTGATGTATCCTGAATGGTAATACTCAATTCGATTTTCCCATGATAGCCCAGGGAATCTTGCGTAAGTATAGTAAGATTCGGATAGACTGCGGTGGATATTTCTACAAACATTGTAGAATCGTTTTGCCAAAACCGACTATAATCGACATTAAGAACAAAGCGATTCTGTACATGAGATTGAGTTTGCGATTGCATTTGAAGACTTAGCAGACAGAATGAGAGAACATAATACATATACAAACGTATGTTTTTCATATACTTATATTTTCCTAATTATGAAAAATCTTTCGTCAATAAAATATTGAAAAATGATAACTCCATCTTCTCTTATATAATATACTCTTTTTCTCCTCACTGAACCGTCGCCGTTTTCTTAGAGAAGTCATCAAATGTCATGTGGTTCGATTCCTCAGTACAATTCGTGCTTTTTATCACAATGCATACTACTCGTCTTTGTACTATTGTCGTTCACGTACCGAGGTTAACTTCTCCCGCTATAAATTTTTCCTTCATTTAAATCTGGAATCTCGTGCTCGCTCAATAATTTTCCATCCCAATCCAGATTTTTCACGTCTTTGTATGCGTTTTTCAGATTATTTCGATGGTGGTGTACTATTTTTTATGAGCGACTGAATTCGCATTTTCTTAAGATAGTCGAAATAGTTAGAATGAGGAGCTAAATTTTGCAGCCGACGAAAATACACTTCTCCATTCTTCCATTGACCGTCCGAATAATAGGCACGACATAAATTAAATACTACCTGAGTATCTAATAAATCTGCTTTTAATAAAAACGAAATGGCTTCTTTATAATCATTCTCCATCAACGCCACTTGTCCAATCCACTTATATGCAAAATAGTTCCCCTTATATTTTAGCGACGTGCGCAACAAGTGTGAGGCTTTATCATATTCTTTTTCTTCAAGAAGAACGGCTGCGGCCTTTTGATAGAATTCTATTTCATGAGGAATTGATGTAATGAGCGCATTATATTCTAAAAAAGCTTTATCAAGAATACCCTGTTTTTTATAGTAATTGCCTAATTCCATATGGCCTGATTCGAGGCTATAATTTGCAGTTTGAATAACGTGAAAGGCTATTTTTTCAATCTGAGTAGCTGGTCGAAAATATTTGAGAAACTGATTGGGCAGAGATTTCGGTTGGAATGGCCAGCTCCCTTTTAGCTGCTGAATGACCAGCGCACTATACACACTATCTAATTCGGTCAATCCATGATTCCATTCTTGGTCAATACAATTCGAAGGCCATTCAGTACCAATCATTCGATTGTTTTGAATTGTTTCATAAAATGCTTTTGCTAAAAGAAAATAGCCTTTTATATTGGGATGTACATGTTCCAGGATCAAAGAACTCCCGATGAATGTATTCGGAGATTCCTTTTCAAAATACGATATTGCAGGTACAATCGGAATATTATATTTCTTCGCTAATTCCCTTAAGATTGAATTAAACTCTTCTGGTGCACGAAAACGCAACGCATCTAAGTCTTTTGCCAAATAATAATTTCGTTTGGCATTTTCATATTCACCATGTGCTTCTAATTGTTGTGCCAGAGTATATATTGATTTTGCCGATGGTCCTTCCTTACCCTCTATCGAGATGAATGGTTCTTGATCCCTTACATTGCTTACCAATTCACTCAGAACCACTTGTACACCACTTTTTTGAGCTCGTTGAAGAATAGCATCTATGTTTTCATGAAACTGCTTTTTTCCGTTTTCATAGAGTGAACTGCCATACGGAATAGTCTGTTCAGCAACGATTCTTTCCATCAAAGTAGCAGAAGGATCAACCTCGCTTCCTTTATAAAATATTCTACTAAACTGAATTCTTGTCCATTCGATACAATCGCGTAAGAGCAAAAACACTTTTATTGATTGAAGCTTCAAGTAGGCATTAATAAGCCATCGAAAATTGCCCAGGGATTGTGCTGATCCAACTCCCAATGCACCGTAATACTCATTATGACCTGTATAAATAAGTAATGCATCGGGTGATTGTTGAATGACTTCATCAACCAGATCTAAAAGTGTGTAGCTGTTGATAGCAGCCATCGCAACATTAATTACTTCAATACGCTTTTCAGGAAACGCATTTGAGAGAGCTCGCGCTAACACATTAGGGAAAGAAGCATTATTTCCATAAGGAAAACCTGCAGCACTGGATTCACCTAACACAAATATTCTATATCCATTCGAAGGTTTTTGCTTAAGAAATAATTGTTTGGGAGGTGTCGGTATGCTCGATTGCATGGAAAAATAACGTCGGGCAACATTCGGATTACAGCGGAGATATTCTCCATATCCATCCGGCCCTTCAATAAACAGATCGAGGTTTCCTCCGTAATGAAATACTCGAAGACCTATTTCAAGAAGCAGGATACATACGAATGGGAGTGTAACAGCCACTCCCATAAATATTCTCCTTTTCCGAGGAGACAGACTCAAAGCGGATGGAGGATCAATTTCTTTTTTCTTTTTCTTATCTTTCATTTAACCGAGTTCAACTTCTACAGTGTGAGTTTTCCCATCATTCAAAACTGGAATAACAGTACCGTTCAATAATTTTCCGTCTAGCTTCAGACTCTTCACGCCTTTGCAAACGTTCTTTGGGTTATGCACTGTAATATTATAAATACTGTTTCTAAACTTTCGAACGACATTATACTTTTTCCATGCACTTGGGATGCAAGGATCAATACGTAATCCGTTGTAATCTGGATGTACGCCGAGAATGTATTGAGAAAGAGCGACGAAAGACCAAGCCACTGTGCCTGTGAGCCAAGAATTTTTGCCTTCGCCTGGCGTAGGGGCGTCTTTGCCCGCGGTCATTTGACTATACACATAGGGCTCGGAACGGTAAATATCTATTTGATCTTCTTTCGTCGGAGGACAAATGCTCTTGTAATATTCCATAGCCTGATCTCCCCTGCCGATCATGGTTTCAGCAATTTGTATCCAAGTATTATTATGAGTAAAGATACCAGCATTTTCCTTATATCCGGGTGGATAGGAACTTACTTCACCTAAGTGCTCATAATATTTTTGGAAAGCTGGCTGCTGCAAGACGATTCCATTCGGTGTCGCTAAATGTTTCCGGACACTGTCTAACGCTTTTTTTGCATAGCCATTTTCTAATCCAGCACCGCCCAAAACACACCAGCCCTGGCTTTCAATAAATATTTTACCTTCTTCATTTTCTGATGAGCCAAGTTTTCTGCTAAAAGAATCATAAGCCCTGAGGAACCATTCACCATCCCATCCATGCTCATAAATCACCTTCCTCATATTTTCAGCTTGCTTCAGATACTCTTCGGCTTGTTCAGATTTTCCGGTGTTTTTTAGAATTTTCGCCATCTCTTCACAAGCTCTACAAAACAAACCAGCGATCATGACGGATTCGGCGACTTTATCATTTTCGATATGTCCTGCTAATTGGAAGCTTTCGCCTGGTGTCGTAGAGAAGCAATTCAGATTAAGGCAGTCATTCCAGTCAGCATGGCCAATAAGCGGCAAACCATGCGGTCCTCGGTGATTTAACGTATACTGTAGTGAGATAGTAAGATGATCAAGCATTGTTGCTGCTGAATTCTGAACATCCGCAAAACCGGTCTTTTCACTGAGAATACTGTAATCACCTGTTTCCTTCAGATAAGCCGCAACGGATAGAATCAGCCAGAGAGGATCATCGTTAAATCCACCACCTATATCAGCATTCCCTTTCTTGGTGAGCGGCTGATATTGATGAAAGCATGTGCCATCAGAAAGCTGTGTTCGTGCTAAATCCAACATCCGCTGACGTGCTCTGGCTGGTAAGATGTGCACGAATCCCAGAATATCTTGATTGCTGTCGCGATATCCCATTCCTCTGCCAATTCCGGATTCATATAAAGATGTTGAGCGCGACATGTTAAAAGTAACCATACATTGATATTGGTTCCAGATATTTGCCATCCGATTAACGATCGTATCAGGTGCATCAACCTGATACGTTGAGAACAAGTTTTCCCAATAATCTTTGTGTGTTTGAAATGCGGCCAGTACATCCGAAGTCTTCGAGTATTTCGCTTTCACTTCTTCAAATTCATCTTTTCTGATTTTTCCGTTCTCGAGAAATTTCTTTTCAGGCGGATTTTCCGCATACCCTAATAAGAAATTTATAGATTTTGATTCACCTGGTTTCAACTCCAGGTCTATTTGATGAACACCGATAGGCAACCATCCATATGCAATACTGTTCTTACAACTTCCCTGCATGACAGCTTGCGGTGCATCCAGTCCCTGATGCACACCTACAAATGCATCACGGCTGCTGTCAAAACCAGAGACGGGTTCGCTGGAAGAAAAATATCCATAATGATTTCTTCGTTCGCGATATTCTGTTTTGTGGAAAATGGTACCATTTTCTATTTCAACTTGACCGGTAGAATAATTTCTTTGAAAGTTGGTCATATCATCAAGAGCATCCCACAGACACCATTCAACAAAGCTCCACAACCGAATTTTTTTCAGTTTCTTTGAATGATTTGTTGCCTGCACATGCCAGATTTCATTTCTAGAACCCAACGGAATAAAAAATAATGAAGAAACCTCCAGCTCATTTTTTTGTCCGGTGATCTTCGTATATCCCAACCCATGACGGCATTCGTACTTATCAAGTGGAACACGCATAGGTTTCCACATTGGATTCCAAACTGAATCGCCGTCTTTGATATAGAGGTACCGGCCATTGCTATCCATGGGAATATTATTATACCGATAACGTGTCAAACGGCGAAGTTTTGCATCTTGATAAAAGCAATATCCTCCTGCCGTGTTGGAAATGATTCCAAAGAAATCGCTGGTGCCTAAGTAATTGATCCATGGTAAAGGTGTATCGGGAAGTGTTATTACGTATTCTTTTTGTTTATCATCAAAATATCCGTATTTCACTTTTATTCCTTATTTATTAATGAAGATCATGTTTGCTCTATCGTACAAGCGCTAACTTTTGAGTTTTCTCGAATGTCTTTTCCCCTTCGGCTCTTATCCTAGAGTAATAAATTCCGCTTGAGAAGTTGTGCGCATCCCATGTAACTGAATGATTGCCTGCAGCTTCAACTCTATCGACTAAGACAGCCACTTTTTGTCCCAGAAGATTGTATATATCAATTTTCACCTTTGCTCCCTCAGGCAACGAATAGCTGATCGTTGTTGATGGATTAAACGGATTGGGATAGTTCTGGTGTAATGCAAAATTCAACGGCGTTTCACTCACAGTCCCCACACTTGTTGTGGACAACTCATACGCTTCCCTAAGTTTTCTTCTTATCAAAAGACCTGAAATGCTAATATCTGAGTCCGGCCACCCGCCATTGGCATTGGCGCCCGGTTTTAATGCAGCGGAGGTCTCGGTTAAATCAGCAACAGACCAGTTGCACCAACTCAATTTATTATCAGTCATAAATTGCATCCAAATATTTGTTTCGGCGGAATCAATAGTTCCATCTCCGCTCGACGTCGTTGTACCAAATTCACTCACAAAAAGTGCGGCGCCTCTATTCAATGCCGTCGTCGCTTTGTTTCGCAACCATTGTTTGTGGGTTGCGGCATAGAAATGTAATGTATAAGCAATATTGTTATATAACAAAGGATTATTAGCGGCAACATCAACATCCTGGGACCAATTTGGAGAACCAACAAGAATAAGATTAACAGAATCAATGGCGCGAATATGTCTAGCCACAGAATCCGCGTATGGCTTCACAGAATCAGCCCAGGAGACAGATCCCCAAGGCTCATTATAAATTTCATAGATTATGTTTGGTATGCCGTTATACGTACTTGCGATTTCTTCAAAAAAAGCAATTGACTGATCTCCATGCCGCTGGGCATAATGATCATGCCAGTCAACAATAACATAGATACCTAAATCGATACACGCGTCAATTACAGCCATAATCTTAGCTTTTTCAGTTTCCGGATTCGTAAGATATCCTCCCGATTCTACTGCCATCGACGCACGCACAACGGTACATTTCCAATCATCACGAAGCCATTGCACACAATCGTAATTATAGAATAGCCCTTTCCATTGGCTCCAATACAAACACATTCCGTGCAAAGCGACAGGATCACCATTTTTGTCTACTATCCGATTCCCTTTAACGCTTAGTTGACCATGCTTTTCAACAATTAACGTGTCGTTGGAGTATACTGCTGTGCTGGTCAAGCTTGCAAGCGCGCTCATGAAAAGCATTATGCGCAGTGATACAAAAATATTTTGTCGTATCATATGATTACCTCATGATTTTTATTACTAAAATTTTGCAATTGCATTTTCTCTAACCGCTCAAGAGAAATTCATCGTACAAAAATATTGACAGCCTATTTACGAGCTTCATTATTTTTTACTTGTTTCTCAAATAATGCCTTCAATTGTTTGTACTGCGGATGATTCTCACCTTGTAATTTTACAAAATTATCCATCGATGTCTTAGCTTTAGGAAAGTCCCGTTTTATTATATATAAAGCACATAGACAATACATCAGTGACGGATCGTCCTTAATTTCTCTATGGGCTTTTTCCAGATACGTTAAGGCTTGAATATTTTTTTGTGAAAATAGCAATTTCCCAATGAGAAGATTGGTGTAGGAGATTTCATGAATCGTATTGGCTTCTTTTAAAACAGACAATGCTTCAGAGAGCTGTCCGTTTTTCCGCAATGTCTCGGCTTTTTCTAAATAAGGTTTTATACTATTGGGAATGAGAATGACGAGACTTTTCCCTTTTACAGATTCGTTGAAGGATGGATCTATTTTTTTAATTTCAGCGAGCGTCTTTTCAGCATCGGAACTAAGTCCTGAATCTTTTAGAATGTTGTATTGAAGCCTCTGAATCTGCAAATATTTATTTCCATCTGTGTGTATTTTTTCCAATCGGTCTATGCATGCAAGAGCCTCTTTATAGTTTTTTTGAGAATAATAAATTGAGGCAAGCGTTAATTGGGCATAAAAATTCGTATCAGCGCTCGGTGATTCTTGTAAATATCGGATTGCGTTGGTGTACTCTTTTGCTTTATACGCAAGATCGGCTGCATAATAATACGATGAAATATCTGATGGAGAAATATATGCTAATGATAGATATTCTTTTGAAGCGCGAGAGAGATCTCCAATAGATTCATAATAGTCAGCCAGTTTTTTATGTACCTTACTCGGATTTACATCCATATACATAATACTGGCAAATGCTAATGAATCTATCATTCCATGCGGTTTGTATGTAGCGCGGAAATTGTTGACTGTGGTCTCAGGTTGAAATGGCCACCCAGCTTTCAAATGCTTTATGCGAAGAACTGCGATCATACTGTCAAGTTCGGTAAAACCCCAGTTGTACCTGTAATATGTCCATGGCTTCACTCTCGTAGAATCCCACTCAGTATCGATCATCCCATGATCTCTCAGTGCATAAAGAAAACCCTCCGCCATCAAGAAATATCCATCAACGTTCGGATGGAGATGGTCGGTCATCAAATTGTCTCCAATAATACCCTGGGGAGAATATTTTTCAAAAAGCGATTGTAACGAGAGATGATACAATTCAAGCGAATCGGCAAGATGTGCAATTATTTTGTTTATATCTTCCGGTGCCCGGAACCGAACGACGTCTAAATTCTTTGCCGTTATATATTCATCCTTTGCTTTTTCAAATACATGATGAGCGTCAAGTCGTTGTGCGTGGGAAAACACAGAATCTGCTCTTGGATAATTTTCATACTGCAACGAGCGAAAAGGAGGTAGATCTCTTACATTACTTACAAGATCACTGATAATAACAGGAACATGTGCATCTTTCAATTTTCCCAACAGAGTACTCATATTGTCGGAGAATTGTTTCAATCCTTCCAAATACATGTGTGAACCGAACGGGATCAAATTCTTACCAACCATTTTTTCCATCATTGTTGCTTTTGCTTCATCTTTCGTGGTGGGATACAAAAGTTTATGAATGCTTCCAACTCCCTTTTGAAGCAATTGATATGTCCTTACATGAATAATCTTCAAATGGAGCTTTTTGAGCCATTGAGGAATTGACCCGTTTTCCATGGAAGCAACACCCAAAGCACCATAGTACTCATTGTGGCCGGTATATATTAAGACGACATCCGGCTTTTGTTGAAGAAGCTCATTTGTAAAGTCTAAGAGAGTATAACTGCTGATTGCAGTGAGACCGAGATTCACAACCTCAATAATTCGATTTGGGAAGATATCTTGAAGGCGCCTCTGAAGAATTCTTGTAAATGCAACATTCGCATCGTACGGAAAGCCTTGTACTGATGATTCCCCTAAAACGAAAATTCGATAACCATTCGTTGGCTTTTCCTTCAAAAAAATTTCAGAAAGTGGCGTTGTATGGTCATATTTGCTGAAATATCTTTCCCCGACAAGTCGATTGATTTCGTAGTACTTTGAATCAGAACTTGGGATAAAGAGACTCATATCATCGCCAAATGAGAATAGTCTGAGCACAAGTTCTAACAATGCTAAGACGAGGTATGGTGAAATTACCATCAACGAATAAAATAGAATCTTTTTCCCATTGTGCTTCAGCTTACGCATACGACTTTTTTCATTTTATAATAATCCTGCCAATCTCACTTCCTTCAATATAGAGTAAAGTTTGAAACCATTCCATACTGAATTGATTGGAAACAATTTCTGATGATAGTATGATTCGCGAAGGAATGGGAGAAAGGGCAAATGGAAAAATAATCTTTCCCTTATGAAGAATCAGGAGATGTCCTTTGAAATACGTGGATGCTTGCTGACAGTAGTATACTATAAGAATACCCCGGACTTTGAAACCGGGGTATCTATATATAAGATCGTACTTCCCACATGATATTCTTTTTCTGTTATTTATTTCCTTGTCCCGCTGAAGTCCCATTCTCTGTCACTGGAAATACGAATTTCGTCTTTTGTTCACCATACGAGGATTCAAGGTTGTCCCACCAATTAAACTTTAATATGAGTGACGTCACTGCCAACACACCAAGACAGATCAAGAGCGAGTTGAAATCTCGTAGTACTAAAAACACAGGTGTCGCCATGAGTGTTATCTGCCATACAATTCCAACGAAGATATTTGACATATCACGTTTGAAATTTTTATTCGCTACAAACTCTGGATCAATTTTCACAACTTTTTCATAGATCGGCTTCCAGAAGCCCCAAGGACGAACATTGTGGTAGAACTTCATAAGCACTTCATCACTTTCTGGTTTCGTTAAGAAGGTGCCGATCAAACATCCAATGATAGAATTGAGAAAGATAAAGGGAAAAGAATTCATACTTGGATTATCGGATAACGGCCAATGATTCAAGAATGGAATAAAACCCAGGTTATTCAATAAAAGCAGCACCAATGAAGTTGTAATACCTGAAACCATACCCCAGAAATATCCATATCCATTAAAACGCCACCAGTACCATTTTAAAACATTGGCTGCTGTATAACCGCCCCATAATGATGCAACAATCCAAAGTGCGGCTTGATTAATTGATTCAACAAAGAATCCGGTTGTTATTCCAACCACGACAACAGCAACAGATGCAATATAGCTCATCCTGACATATTTTTTGGGATCTGCATGAGGATTGATGTAACGCTTATAGATATCATTCACAATATATGCAGGTGCAGCATTTACTGTCGCTGCAAAATTGCTCATAAATGCCGCTATAAAACCAGCCATAAGCAGACCGAGTAAGCCAACAGGGACATAATTAGCAAGAACTTCAGAAAGAATTCCTTCAAAATCGGGAGTCGTTAAAGAGGTTTTATAAAGTGTGTCAAAATTTGTCAGGGCAAGTACTGTAATACCTGCAACCATAAAATAGCGGGTCGGATTAAGAACAATACTAACCATGGAATTCATTTTTGCTGCTTCTTTCGGACTGCGTGTAGAAAGAATTCTCTGCATATCATAATTAGGCGCGGGACCCGCTGCGGCAACAAAGAATCCTTTAAAGAGCATCATACCAAAAAATAATCCAAAAACTGAATAGCCATCCGTTTTGATCCATTGATTAAATGCGACTACTTTTGTCGCAAGGATGGAATGCACTGTCGACCAATCCAGATTCAGGTTTGCACCAAACATCATGCTTTTCCAGCCTTCTGGAACTACACTATTGATCATGTCCGGGGAAACGTGAACCATTGCTATAATACCAATTGCAACCGCAGAAATTGAAAGAATGCAATATTGAACGACTTCTGTTGCAACGACGCTCATCATTCCACCCTTGACAACATACAATGTTGTTATTCCCATAAGTATGAGAGCATAAAGATTTGCATTTATTTGAGGGTAATGAGCCAGCGTTACCGGGTCAGTTACCAAGGCGGGTAGAAATGCAACGGCAAATTTCCCAATTCCTTTAAACCCATACGAGAGAAATCCAATGACACTAATAAGAGCAAATATCACTACGACGATATGGGAAAGCGTAGCGCCTCTTCCCGTCCCAAAACGGGTCTTCATCCATTCTGCACCCGTCATCACATTTGATCTTCGTAGCCAGGGAGATAAATAAACCATTAAAAAAATTTGATTAAACACCGGCCATATCCAGGGGATCCAAATGCTCTTCATTCCATACACAGAAAGCCAATAAACCAAAAGCATCGTGCCGGAAATATCAAACATACCCGAAGCATCAGAAATACCCAGAACCCACCAAGGAATACGGTTACCCCCAAGGAAGTAACTATTCATGTCCTTCGTAGCTTTTTTAGAAATATAGAATCCAATAAATATTGTAGAAATTAAATAGAGAAGGATTATTCCGATATCAATAATATGAAGATTCATATTTCTAAGCTCCAATGGCTACTATGTATTTAGGATTGGCAAAAAAAAGCGTCTGTGCAAGGTGTCTGCCACAGACGCTTTCTTAGACCTCAATTCAATATTACTTAATTACTTAAGTAATATCATCTTCTTTGATAACACTGTGCTTCCAGCTTCTAATCTATAGAAATAGATACCACTGGCAAGATTCTGTGCATTAAAAGTAATGGTATGAGATGAAGCACTCATCATTCCATTTACCAATTCTGCAACTTGCTCTCCTAATAGGTTATAAACTGCAAGCTTTACTTTCTCGCTCTTTGCAAGCTCAAAAGTAATTTTCGTGGAAGGGTTGAAAGGATTCGGATAGTTCTGTTCCAGTTTATAACTGCTGATAACAGACGATGATGTCTTCACTTTAGTATTAATAATCTCATCACTCAACTGACAATAGCCCCAAAGTGATGCATCTGCCCACGACCTGCCATTGGGACTCCACCATTTTTGCTGGCCATCACGTACAGTTGTGTTACCATTATCATGTTGAATTTCGAATCCGAATTTCGCACCAGCTCCACTCGAGCCATCAACACCAAAATTTGCAAGAGGAATCTTAAACTCTACATTGAAGCCGCTTCCTTCTTCTGTAAGGGAGCCATCGTTACCTCTCATATCATGATCAGTAATTTTGACTTCAATGCCGGTTGTGTCCATTGTTCCCCAATTCATCAAATACATATGCCCAGCCTCTTGGCCTTTTAGCCAGTGCGGGACGACAGGCTGGTGTTGATTGCCATGTAATGCAGTTTCCGGTGTATGATCATTGTCACCATCAAGGAAAAGTTCAACAGCGTCTTGATTCCAACCCGGATTTGTAGGAACATCTATTACAGTACCATCAACGACATCGCAGAACAGGTAAAAATTATTCGCATCCCACAATGGATAGGCAGTTACGAAGCTACCGAACATTGGGTCTGTTCCTGAAACATCTGTCGCACCATCAACTCTAAAGTAATTCATGGTAATAGAATTGGAATTTTTATAGTCTTCATCCATTAGCCCATCAAGAGTTATGGCTGTAGAAGCTTTAACAATTTGAAGGACAGTATCTACTTCTCTCGTGCTAAGAATACCGGTGCCCCAAAGTGATGCATCCGCCCATGACCTGCCATTGTCACTCCACCATTTCGCATCGCTTTCACGTGCAGTTCCATTATCACTTTCATCCATTTGGAATTCCAGCCCAATTTTTTGATTGTCAGCTGCAGATCCATCAATGCCTAAAGCATCAAGAGGAATTTTTAATTCAAGCTGCCATCCTGGGAAACCTTCTGTATCAAGTACATCGTAAATTTTAAATTCGATGCCGGTTGTATCGACACCACCCGTGAATGATACATATTTATGCCCATCTTCTTGGCCTTTAAGCCAGTGAGGGATGTTCCACTGGTACTGACCAGTTTTTAAGGCAGTCTCTGCGGTCTTGTCATTGGATCCATCAAGAAAGAGTTCAACACCATCCTGATTCCAAGTTGGATTTGATGGAATATCAACAACAACATCGTCTACTGTGTAGAACAAAATGTAAAGATTATTCGCATCCCACATCATCTTGCTCAGACCGGTAAGGCCAGCACCGCTATCACATATACCGTCTGTGTGGTAATTTCGCATCATATTCCAGTCAAGAGTATTCCATACAGCATCTACCTGTCCATCAATGACCGGAGCAATTTTTGTTTTTGGAATTTGATACAGATTATCTTTCGTAACTATCTTTGCTTCAACTATACCTGCAATTAAGACAAGACTAAGAAGAAGTAATAGTATATTTTTCATATTCATTTCTCCAAACATATATTTGTGAATAGTTTGACCAAACAAGTACTAAAAAAAGACCGTTTAAAAAATTACATTCTTTCCCCCTGACTATAAAAACCTCCTTTCATCTAGTACATTGTATTGTTGATTGAATATTTTCGGGGAACCTCCTTTCCTTAATATAAATAATTACCTTCGCTCACTGGATTAGTGACTTGCTTGACTGTACATTAACAATACATTTTATATAAGTCAATGGTTTTTTTATTTTTTTATAAATTTCCGGCCATTGTATGGCGCACCATACCTATCCATGACCAATCTATATATTCTGCCAGCGTCGTATGTACCAGGTACAGTCTGTAATGAGCCGCTTATGAGATAGAGATTCTTTCTATAGCCCCAAACTATCCTTTCAACAGTTTTTGGTAAAATAGTTTGATCGTAATAAAATGGAGTTATTGAACCATCAATTTCTCTAAAAAATAAGGAATACTTTGGATGATTCTTTAGACAAAGGAAAAGGGAGCCATTTATATCAACTTCAAATGAACTGAGTTTGCAGCCGGTTAACTCGGGATGAGTATTTAAGTCAACCAATGATGAAGTGCTAACCAACGCACTACCCGATATTTGACTTTTCCAAACATGCAGAGAATCAGCATAATAAATATATTGGCTGCCTGATTCCTTAATTATGCGAATTTTTATTAAGTTGGTTACACCTGCATAACCTGAAATCGTATTAAACGTTGGAGCAGTACTGTTGCCAACCGAGGTATCGGCGATATAAAGATTTGCATTGCCGGCGACGTACATATTACCATTTTCATCAAAGTCCAGTCCGCTCACCGGTGCAGGTGTGATTAACTTAACTGGCGATGGAGATTTAGTACCGGTTCTATTTAACGTATCATAAACATCAATGCGTCCAATGTTGCTTTTACCATCTGCAATAAAGAGATTTTTATCTTTAGAACCCGGGCCAAAAGCTATAGTGGTGATCGACGCATATTCAGACGGTACCATGTTTTGTGAATTTAATATTGTCGTTCGTGTAACACCTGCAGAATCGGTTTTATATAAATTTTTACCTACACTCATTACATAAATATTTTCATTCTTATCAAACTCAGTTGCTGTCAACATTGTAGAAGCACCGGAATTGCTGGAATAATCACCTGTAATAGTGCCCGGAGATTCAACGTAATAACTGGCGCTGGAAGATTCTGTCGGCATTTTCATGTTTGTAACACTTACAGAAATAGGTATATTATAATGATCGTTTGCTAATTTTGGTCTATAGATCGTTATATATGAGTCATGTATTTCTTTGATTAATGGGCTCACTCCACCAACAAAAACCCAATCTGTATCCGTACCATTTTTTAATCCTAAATTAGAACCGTTAATTTGAATTTCTCTAACTCCCGCGAATGCACCGGCTGCCGGTGTAAAGCCGGTAATGGTTGGCTTGCCAGTAGTATCCATAACCATTGAGGGATCATATATAATTCCAGGCTTGTTCTTGTATTCGCAAGCGTTAAATAGTACTGGTATAATAAAAATACACCATGCAAAGAAGATCGACCACGGTGCAATAAATCCCTTTGCAAAAGTTCTTTGTTTTAATTTTTCATTTTTCATAATTTACCCTTATACATTTTACAATGAGACACATGCTGTGACTTGCTGAACATTACCAAATACTCCAAACGGAGTATATGAATAATCAATTGCAAAACCGAAAGAAGAAATGCCAACTCCATAGGTGAATTTATTTTCATCATTGCCACCGACGTATCCACCTCTCAGAGAAAGTAAATTCATAAATTTATATTCCGCTCCAATTTTTATTTGTTCCGGATGTGATCTTGGATGAGTCCAGTCAACAGCTATCATGAACTCTTGATTAGATTGCGGGAGGTTGATGAGATCAAAAAGATTGGCTGAAACACCGAAGGTGAAAAGCAAAGGAAGCTGAAAACCTTCACTTTCAAATTTGATCTCTTGTGAAAAGTTCGTCACAGACATTCCAAATGCGATGCTTTTAATACCCGTCTTATAGATCGTTCCAAAATCATAGGCAATTGCATCAGCTTTATTTTTCTTTGTCGTAACATCCGCTGAAGTATTGTCAAAAAACGTACTTTCACCCAGCGATTGATATGCATATTTGATTCGAGCGCCAAGGCCAAATTGCTTACTGATCATTTTAGAATAACCAAGTCCTACCGCAAGAGCAGTAGGGTTTATAATACCAGTGTCAAAATATCCATTCGGATTATTTCTATCAACCATTGTCCCTTCAACGTCTCCGTAATCAACGGTTTGTACACTTAGACCAACCGTACCATAATCTCCAGAAGCTGGTGATAGTATTACACTGGCCGATAAGTAATTGATATCAGCTATCCATTTATTCATGCTAAAAGTAGCGCTGAGTAACGTTGGCATTTCAGCCATAGAAGCCGGATTATAGGACATCGCGCCCGAGAATCCTGAGAATGAATTTACAGCGCCGCCTATCCCGCTTGATCTCGCATCAGAGGATACACTCAAAAAATTAAATCCTGTCTGAGCCAATTTTATCTGACTGAAGGACATGGTCGCACATAACGCCGTTATTATTAAAGCCAAGCATGTATTTTGTATTCGCTTCACGTTTTAATCTCCTATTCGATATACATTCTCGTATAGATGGGTATAATCATCTTATGATAATAAATTTCTTAAAAATATTGTCGCCTTTCCTATAATTTTGGGAATCTTCAGTAACTTCAATATAAGCTATATATAAGCCACTGGCGACAACTTGTCTTGAAGATGTTAGTGAATACCAATAATCGTCGCCACTACCATTGGTATGGTCTATGGTTGCGATTAAATCACCTAATTCAGTGTATATTTTTATTCTGCAAACAGGTGGAAGATTGTAAAATCCTAGTTTATCTATAGAAGTGGGATCATTCTGTCCATATTGAATATTCCTCGCTTTTATATTGTAAGGATTCGGAACCACTCTGATTGCTGAGAGCAAGTAATTTCTTTGCACTTGAGATGTAAGCAATACTGTTAAAGTATCTCGACGTGTGTAAACCTGCGTGAAAATTATCGTATCTGCAACTATGGTATATAATCCTGATGAAATTTCACCACTCATGTCAGATACTTTTACATCGTATATCTTATTGCCTTTACTATCTGTCACGAATTCAGGGAGACCAAATTTAGTATGAATGCTATCTCCTATAATTATCATATTCACACGCGGATTAACGGGAGCGATGAGTGTCACTTCAATAGTCCCATGCGGTGCTTTTACAAATCTTAATGTATCAGGTCGTAGTATTGTTGCACCAGCAGTAACATATGTAATTCGTGAGGTATTAACCATTATTGTATATAAAGCAGGAATTTGCCTGACACCATCTACCGTGACGGATAAACCTCTCACTACAGTTCCTGTAGAATCTGCGACAGTTTTCGGCAGTATAAAATCTGTAGTAGTATCGTTGCCTTGATATGTAGCAATCGTATTTACATTTGTAAGCGCAACACCCGCCGGACGTGTTAAATATGCAGGGTTCATTGTCATCGTTAAATATCTGCTGCTTACCAATGGTTCATGTGCAGGTATATTTAAACTAGGATCTCCTGGATTCGTTGATCCGTCATCTTTCGATTGAATATAGTAATAATAGTTAGATCCACGTTTTGCACTTTGATCATCGAATGAATTTACAAGGTTACCTGTACTCTTGCCACACTCAAAGATGGGATCTCCGTATGTTGTATCTGTTTTGCCTTCGCTTCGAAAGAGTCTGTAGCCGTCAAAATGGGGGCTCGATTCAGCACTCTTAGACCATTTAATCTTTATTCGATCACCGCCCGAATTAACTTGAAAAAGATCCGGTGGCGGTGGCGGCTGGGGTATTGCATAGTTACTATTATAATTTGCTATCGCTCTTCTAAAAGTCTGAAACAAAGAGTCTTTACCAGAAAACACCCAGGCATTTTTATATTCATTAGCATCTGTTGTAACCGCTCCATTTTTGTATCCTGCAGGCAGAACTAATTGAGGATTAGAAGTACTATTCCTAACCGCAAACCAGTTTTTTGCAACTTCGCATGCTTTATTCCAGCTTATACCTGCAACACATTCTGCTACCACAATACGTATGCTATCTCCAGGCGCAAGTGTATATGGTCCAAAACCTTGAGTAGACTTGTATCCACCCGCATCATTTCCCCAAGTATTTGCATAATTAGTTGGCCACCCATTCGCATCTTTTCCTACTTGATCTGCCTGAGTTTGAGCGTAGTGGCCTCCTGCCATATATATCGTATATTTTTGATCCATCAAAAGCTGGTTATATTGACTTGGTTGTAAATCAATACCATTGTCTGATCCTACAAACTTCGTTGTTGTTGGTTGTGTTATGTCATCCGTTGGGTCATTAGGTGCTTTATCGGCATGCAATACAACCATACCCCCGAAATCAGTAGCTCCTAATTGAGTTACAGCTGTCGCATTCGGCCCAGGCCCCCCTATATCTGCTGATGGGCTTCCAAAAGCAGTCGTTGACAACGGTCCCCAATACGAAAAATCAGCTCTGAATTCGCCAGGGGTAGGGCCATCTTTTCTAATTACATCATTTATTGTATTTCTTCCCCAATTACCACCTGAAAGCCAGAAATAAGCGCCCGTTGCACTTACCGACATACCAGAGTAGGCTAACCGGTTTTGCAAATAAAAATAAACTCCTGTAAGAGTTTTATCTAATTTTTTCTGTCCGCTTCCATCAATAATACCCGTGTTTTTAAATGTATATTCATAAATATAATAGTTATCGTTGTACTGTTGTGAAAAAGCCAATACTTTCCTTGTTACAGAAACTCCAATACTTGTATGAAATCTATTCATCATTACTCTGTCTGCAACCTGAGCATTATCTTCTTTATCAAGAACATCATCATAATCGCGCGCGGAAGCGCGTGCATCATCTACATATACATTGGGATGTGGTAATGTACCTATGAGACTTAATTCATCTGAAAAAACCTCTGTTCCTGATACTATCATCCTTCCACCCATGCAAACGACTTTATGTGGATATGTAGTATTTGAAATCGGATCAGCAAAATCTGTTGTACCAATCCACAGTGATTTTCCGACCTTTATACCCTTCATTCTTATACTATATTCATTAGGCCAACATAATCCATCAATCTGATCCACATTCTGGTATGTTGCCCTGTCCCGTCTTCCATATTCAATTTCTGATCCCAAATTCGAGAACCAAGAACGTAATGCACTTGCCGACAACCATTTTATGACCTGTGGTTCCGTCCCCACGACTTGTGCATGGACCCGCTGAAAATTTACAATTGTCAATAGAGAGAAAAGAGATATAACAATTGCAATTTTTCTCATGTAATTTCTCACCATGTTATTATCACCTCTCATTATCGTAATTCCTTATTTAAAAATTAAATGAAATATTTATTCCGAAGAAAATCTGCCTCGGATCTAAAAAAGCAGACGATGTAATATTTGGCATATCAATATATGCTTTATCATCCAAGATTTGTTTCATCTCACCGCTCGGCACTTCTGACCAACTATTATTCACATATCTCAAGTATTGTTTAGTCGGTGTGTTATAATATATTGCAGACTGTCCACTCGCGGTATAATGGATACTATTAGGATCGATTGAATACACATTACCGGCTTGTTCTATTGGTTGGAAAGCAACACCGTCTTTCCGATAATCGTTTATTCGATCATCACCCGGAATATTGTCATACGCAGTGCTTTCTGGCAGATGCAACGATTGATAATAAAATTGCTGATCGAAGCCATAATAGTAACCTACTCCAGATAATCTCCTAATATTAAATAAATTTCTTACATCTATGAAAACCATCAAATTAATGTTTTTGAAATTAAACGACTTATTTAGCCGAAGGTCAATATTAAAATAATCCGCTAATTGAACGTTGGGAATATTTAAATATTCCTGCGCTCCCTTGGGATTATAATTAAGCCACGAGCCAGCACGCCAATCTGCCAAAATATTAAGTGACCAATTATCTAAAGGTTTAAGCCCTAAGATATCAGGTCCTAAATTTTTAGGTGTTAAAAATGTAACACTTGCTCGTGCATGTGGTTGAGGAATCGGTTTTTGTTGATATAAGCTTTGAGTAGTCTGGTCTAGCTGCCTTTGCACAGCCGGGTCATCATTGATAGCGGCTGCTCCAAATGCACCATTGGTACTAACTTCATACGTATACGTTACAAAACCTCGTACCCAATCACCCTCGGATTTTCTAAATGTTAATTCAAAACCTCGGATATCCGCATATCTGTTATTCGTAGCTTTATAATAGCCAATACCTTTGAGATCACTTGTATACTGAGTATATGCTTGAACATCTGAGATATCTCTATAATAGGCCTGAATTTGTAATAAGTAATAATCGAAAAGAACATGATCATAGCCTAATTCATACGCAATTGTCTTTGCCGGAATTAAGTTAGGGTCACCTGAATTTGATAAACTGCCGTTCGCTCCTCGACCAAGTCTCAATACTTCTTGGTATGCAGGCAATTGTAAAAAGTGCCCGTAATTAAAATACAATTTTGAATTTTCTGTAATCGGATGCGATATACCTAAACGCGGACTGAAGGAAACATTTACAGAGGCTTTTTGTTTCGGATAATCAGCATTCGCATTGTAATCACTCGAATAATAAGATTTATCAAATGGATCAACAACTACCCAGTCTGTATTTGGATTACTGACATCCATCCTTAAGCCAACATTGGCAATAAACCCGTACATTTCTATCTTATCCTGCAAATATGCAGCAAATTGATAAGGTTTCCACTCCGTATTAACAGCGTTACGACTACCGTAACCAGGAGCAACAAATGCGTAATTTAATTTCAGATCGTATGAATTAAATTCAACGCCAAACTTAACCATATTAGATTTGTTCACTTGACTCGTTAAGTCAAATTTTGCTTTATAAGATCTAACAATACTGGAATCAAGATCTTCACCTGAATGACCTCCCAAAAACATACCTGATATTGGAGAATTATCATTTTTGGAGCTATATCCCATTGGAACTTCACTTACCCAATAACCAGGAACTACTTCATGACGCGCGGCCGGATCCCCTATGTAGACAAGATTAGGATCCCCGTTATAATCTAGCCGTATTACCGTTACACTATCTTCTCCATATTGATTATATTTAGCAAGATCCGTTGGGTCAATATACTTAAGTTGATTCCTTCCAGCGACGGGACCGGTAGTGTAGTAACGATTTACATTTTCTATACTTACTTCATAAAATGTTGTAGGAGTAATAACATGAGTAAATTTTGCTCCTAATGTGAGATTTTTTACTTGAACATCGCTGTAATACCCATTAGAATAAAATTGGCCGTCGCGGTCGACAAAAGTTTGTGCAATTGAAAATGGTGAATGGAAATAATCAGTAGGGTTATGGAAAATGTCCCCTTCTATATTCTTAGCAGAAGTATAAAAACTACCCGTGTTAGCTGTGAGCATCAATTTCATATCTTTACTAATATCTGAATTTACCTTAATCGACCAGTTATACTCTTTGTAATCATCACGGGTAAGCGGAACAAATGACATTTCTCTATTCAATGTATAACTTGTAAAGAATCGTAAATCACCTAATGATGAACTAATAAACGGAACAGGGCCGCCAAAACTTGCATCAATATTATAATCGGGTTGATCTGTTTGTGGTCTTCTTCTATGTTCCCATTCCCATACACGTTGAGCCGCAGCAGGAGAAAGATCATTATACGGATTATCATCCTTTAACAGTCTTTGGGAAACAGCATTCCAACCTTCAAACGGAAGATATTGTCTCTGTGTATAATAATCCCAACTACCATTATCTGTTCCCGTCCAACAAACCGCAGGATCCAAATAGGCTTTGTTCCATACAGAATTAGGATCGAAGAAAGATATTCCAAAATTTTTAGGACCTGGTGGGCTATATCTGACTTGTGCAGCGGCAGAATATTTAGAGGCGTTTCCCTCCTTGCCGACAATATTTATAATACCCGATTGGACTTGTCCATATTCTGCATTGAAGCCTCCTTTTTCAATTGAAACTTCCTGAATTGAAGTTAATGCAACTGTAGAAATAGGAGTGTTGTCTCTTGGATCACGTTGAGTAATACCATCAATCTGCAGAAGTAATTGGTCTGAAGTACCACCTCTAATCATCATGCCATCCTCAACTCCAGCTTGCAAACCCACAATCTGATTAACCGAAGAAACAGGAAGGGCTTGAATTTCTTCCGTCTGTACTGAAGATACGCTTGTAGAAACGTCTTTCTTTATAACGTTTCTTTCTGCAACTATATCTACAGCAGAGGCTTCAATTGATTGTGGAGCCATTTGGATATCAACTGGCGTAGTCTGATCAATAAGGACACGCACTTCGTTCACAGTTACCAAGGAGTAACCGACCATACTAGCTACAACAGTATGTACACCAGGTGGAATATTGAGAATTGCAAAATAGCCGTCAATATCTGTGGCCGCTCCAAGAGATGAACCCTTAATAACGACATTAACGCCTATCAATGGTTCACCAGTTTCTTTATCCATAACTCTGCCAGCAATTTTTCCTGTCGTCCCTGCTAAAACAAAATTTACCGTCAGCGTAAATAGTAAGACAACATAAACAAGAATTCGGTATTTATCCGATAACATAGATTTACTCCTTTGATAGATTCTTTCTATACCAAATTGAAGTTACTTTATAAATAATACAGTATTTTCCTCACGCGCATAAATGAAGCTGACAGAATTATTCTCATGATCTCTAGAAGTTTTACTTATTAGCTTGAAATGTACTTTTGGATTCTCTGAAATGAATTTATAATGTTGAATCCATTTATTGCTATTGATTTCAGCAGGTGCTACAATTAGAATATTAATTTATTAAGCGATCTTTCACGAGCGACGTTATCATTTAATTTGCAATATCTCGCTAATCAAAAATCCAACTCTCTCAACCAGGGTCAATATTCAATTTATTATTATTAAATGCAACAAGTACTATAAATTGTACACTTTACGACCCTACACAGCGGTCTTTCACCAGTGATTCTATAAGCAGACTGCAACATCCGTACCAAATAAAAAACCAGTATTCTTAACTAAAGTTAATATTCAAAATCGAAAAGATTATTATGCTAATAACGGCGCTATTATCAGCTTGATAATTAACTTGAAGCGAAAAACATTAAGACAGATCTCATTATGAGATTGTGAAACAATTGTAAGTAAAAACAATTTATCTCAACTTTTTAATCCAAGTTTTTTACACATCCTGTGAAAATTTGGTGGAGCGAGGCCAAGTTTTCGCGCTGCCTCTGCATCCGACGAAGAATGTTTTCGGATAAATTCAAAATATTTTTTTCTGAAGACGCATTCCATTTCTCGCAGCGAAGAAACATTTTCGGAATCCTGAAATACTATTGTGTCGCTTCCGGCATTCGGAGATAATGGGTGGAGAGATAATACTTCTTCAATAATTTTCGAGGTGATAATATTTTCTTCTCGCAGCAAAAGTCTTTGCACGACATTTTCGAGCTCTCTGACATTGCCTGGCCAGTCATATTTCTTCAAGACATCAAAAGCAGCCTCTTCTGTGCTTGGAGTCGATTTAATCATATCAATACTCATTTTGCGCATAAAGTGCTCCCACAGAACGAGAATATCCTCGGGTCTCTCCTTCAGTGGAGATATATGCAGAGGTACAACATGTAACCTAAAAAAAAGATCTTCCCGAAATCTCCCTGCTGCAATTTCTTGCTGTAACATTTTATTCGTTGCAGCAATAATACGAACATCAACTTTCACCTTTTCCCCTACCCTCCCAATCTTTTCGATTTCACCATCCTGGATGACTCTTAGCAATTTTACCTGCGCGGCCAGAGGAAGTTCTGCAACTTCGTCAAGAAAGATCGTGCCATGATTCGCTTGTTCAAAAAGCCCGCGCTTATTTGCGTTTGCTCCTGTGAACGCACCCTTCTCATAACCAAAGAGTTCGCTTTCTATTAACTCATCCGGAATACTGCCACAATTAATAGGAACAAAATTTTCCAACTTTCTCTTGCTTTCATAATGAATATTGATCGCAACTAATTCCTTACCGGTACCTGATGCCCCGGAAATCAGTACTGTCGCATCAGTCACAGCTAATTGTTTTATTTGCGCTCGAATTTTCTGGATTTGTTCTGAAACCCCGAGGATTTTTGTACGTGACAGCATTCCTTCGACATTATGGAGCAGTTTCTTTTCAGATCGCGACTTTTCTCTCTCAAGTTTTTTTCTTTGATAGGCATTGAAAATACTTAGAATGAAGTCGGTGGGCTGATAAATATAATTTTCAATATCACTGGGATATTTGGTGCAATACCAAAATGCTCCTGCTTGAAGAAGTCGATTCGCAAAATCAAAGTCTGTGATATTCACAGTCATCTTTGTAATAACGATGATTTGATGTAAAGGCGCTATTCGCTTAATCGCCCTAATCAGTAATTCTCCCATAGTACCACCGGCAATCTGAAGATCCATAATCACAACATCATAGCGTTCAGTGTGATGCTCGAGCAGCTCTAAAGCTGAATCACCATTTGAGACTACATCTCGAATTTCTATTTGATGCTCGAATGGTTTGAGTGTACTTCGTACTCTGCGAACATCAAATTCTTCATCTTCAATGAGTAAGACTTGTATACGTTCATCAGTTGACATGGTATTTCTTTTCCTGTTTACTTAATGCGGTACGATAAATGTAAATTTACATCCTCCTGTTGGAAGATTTTCTGCATCGATTCTCCATCCAAAACGCTGTGTCGCGAGTTCATATGCAATATAACAGCCATATCCTGAGTGTTCTTTACCCGGTACAGTACTGGAGGTTACTTGTTCCTGGAATATTTTCTTGACACCACTCCCATCACTCTCTAAAAGATTAGGATGAATTCCTGTTCCATTATCTGCAATGGTGATAGTCGATTGTCTCAGAGAAGGATTGAATTCCGTCTTGATTGTGACAACTTTGTTCTCGACTCCAGCATGATCCACGCTATTCTGGATAATGGGTTCAATGACCTCCCAAATGACATATTCATTGATGGCGACTTCAGGCATCAAAGGATCAAGCTGGAGTTCAAACTTTGTTCTTGGCCGGTTATCCGACACTCGTTGAAAAATATTATTTACGATAAATTGAATGCCCTCATTCACGTTAGTTTGAAACAGCGGACTTCGAATTGTCTGGATAGGCGGATCATACCATTTCATATCATAGATCACGCGTGCAATGAAACTGGCATATTTGCCGATGCGGTTCTTAATAATGTTGATATTTTCAATTGATAAATTTCGCAAGTCCTCTTTAATAAATCCAACAATTTTTTCGGCTTTGTGATGTGTATGATAGATCCGCTTGGTGAAAAGCATTTCCTTCTGATGATTGATTTGTTCTGCCAAGTGAAGTTTCTGTTCTTCAAATAACAACCGCTGTACTTCATTCCGCTCGGTAAGAGTCCGCGTTGATATATAGAACATTGCAAGCAATCCTACAATGATGAGGGCAGAATATACCAATGCCGTCTGACTGTAGTTCTTCGACATTTCCTCGGTAAGAAACATAAGATCGGGAGTTGTTTTCATATAGACGGCACCGACAAATTCCCCTCTCGGAACGAACGGAATAAACACATGGAATATTTGTTCCCGCTCAACAATAGTGTAGGTCTGTTCTATTTTGCGAAGTGTATCTTGAACCGATTGAAACAATCGGATTGCCTCGGCGTGAGTGCTATCAGAACTTTGAATCTTTTTGTCCACTCCAAACAAATAATCGAACAATTGTTTACCATCGTCGATAGCAATGATAGTGTTCCCATGAGGGATCAGGATTGATACGCTTTGAACATTCTTGTCTAATAATTGCTGACTAAATATGATGTTAAAATCCTTGATGATTTTCCGTTCTTCGCTATCAGAAAGTTTTGCCTTCGAACCTTTCGATTCTAAAAGCATTTCAATGGAAGTGGTGGTCAGATTGGCGATACGTTCTGCAGCATCCTGCTGATACCATTGCTGGGATTTGACAAATACTTTTCCAAGCGAATTCTGATTCATGAAGAGAACAACAATCTGAAAAGCAATCAATACTAATGCGATGACTGTAATGTGACGGATTTCAATCCGATACTTATGATATCTTTCCCGTAGCCGTCTAGGATTTTTCAGTCTTATTATCATTTGATCAGCACTTCGTTGGAACGAATCAGTTCATCGGTGCGAGCAAGAGCTTCATCTACCGAAATTTCTTGTTTGATAGCAAGATTTGCAAAATGAGAAATAATATCCGAGAACTTAGTGTACTCGACAAGCGCAGGGCGATAGAATCCACGACGGAGCAATCGATGAAGAAAGATTAATTCTTTATGATTACGCAAGAACACACTATCTTCATAGATAGAATTAATGGCTGGTAAATACCCGGTGCGTTCGAATATCATTCGTTGAATCGGCTCGCTTTGAAAGAATCGTATAAATTCAGCTGCTTCCGCTTTTTTAGTTGAAGACTTTGACACCATTAAATTCCACCCGCCTATAACGGAGGTTGATGGTCTTCCTTCGAAATGAGGCAAAGGTGCTTTGGCAATGTATCTGAGTTTTGCCGTATCACGATAAGAAGTGCGAAAGTTTTGTACAAAGTCGGGCCAGCTGTGAACAAAAACAGCATCGTGATCAAGCATATATGTATTACATAAAAACTCATCGAAGTCTGCAACTTCTAGGGGGGTTGTCCCATTTTTCACAAAGTCCACCATCATCTGAAGAGATTTTTTTGCAGGCAGCGAGAGAGTAGGAAAGGTATTTGCTTTCAAAAAACCCGGATCATAACCAACTGCCAACTCAAGAAAAGTACATACTAACCCTTCGAAGTCTTTTGCCGAGAATAAAAAAAAGGGTTTATTCATATACCCTAACCGCTTGCGCAAATGTGCCATTTCTTCCCATGTTATTGATTCCTGGAGCCGTTTCTCAATCACCGCTGCGTCCGGCAGTCTGCGAATAATATCCCAACGATAATACATAAGACCTACATCGAGGTACATCGGCATCGCGACAAGTGTTCCTTCGAAAACACACGACCGCATCGCATTACTTAATAACCTTGCCTTCTCTTCGGCGGAAAAATAAGAATCCAATGGCTCACACCATTTTGCAAAACGTGGCACCCAAATCAAATCGACAGCAAAGATATCGAGTTTTTCACTTTTACTACGGAGTGAACGCGTAAGCATCTCTTTCCGTTCGTTCGTACTGAATTTTGAAAACGGCAAATTAACGGGAATGACTTCAATCTTCCCTTTGTACAATCGATTAAACTCATCAATGGCGAACTGATGTGATGGAGAAATATTATCAGCATAGTACAATTTGACCGGCTGATTTTTCTCTCCAACTTTAAAAAAATCAAGCAGTGTCGGATACCAACCTATGCCGATGATGACTGAAACAATAATGAAGACTGAAACATAAACATATCGTTTTTGCATAAGGAGATTTTGATGATAGATGGAACAATGCTTATATCAATCTAAGGCGCAATTCATAGACTTACAAGTGTTATGGTTTATTTTGTATGTTACTCTTCATACGCAATTATCTCAATCCTCGCTCCTCTCACCATGATAAAATATCAGTAATTTTTACTTCACGCGCGCAATCGAATTTGAGTCTACAAAAATTATTAGCCAGTATGAGCAATACTATGAACGGGTCCTCGCCGGCAAGTAACTTCTGAGAAGTAACCAAAGCTGGGATGGAGTTTGACTCCCGACCTCATTTAATTGTTGTCATTCTGTGCGAAGCGAAGAATGTCATTGTTATCTTATATTCAGATATTTCTTTATATAAAATTCATTTATACTTTGATGCTCATAATTATTATTTGACAAGTTGCATTTTCATACTCTTCGCATTGGTGTATTTACCATGTTCATCGATCACAGTCAAGCGGGCTATGTAGAGACCGCTTGCAAGATGACTGCCAGAAAACTGAGCCTCATATCTTCCGGTGTCCTTGTAACCATCAACCAATGTTGCTACTTCTCTTCCCAATGCGTCGTAAACTTTCAAATTGATATAGCCAGAAACTGGTATTTGATACTGAATCACTGTTGCCGGATTAAACGGATTGGGATAATTTTGGTATAGTTCGAACTTCGAGGGTTGTTGACTGTTGATATCAATAACACCAAGCGGAGTACCCGCAAGTTCCGTATCCATCCAATTCAGCCGATCATTGATCCAGCTCTTTAGAAATGTTATTTCTTCTGGGTATGTTTTAAAATAATATTTATTCGGCCAGACATACGACCCTAGAATTGGCCACTTAACGAAATTTCTTTTCTGTGCTTCATCGATATGCGCAGCAAGTGAATCAACGATTCCAAAAATTTTTAATTTTGTAAATTGACTTGATCGTAATTCAATCCAGCGATTTTTCGCATTACTCATAAATGTCGAATCATAGAACAAACGTTTCCACCAAGCGGGGACTGCGAAATAATCCCCCGTATTTGTTTTTGCGTAAGACATCCACCATTCCTCAGTCAGCCATGCGTTATAATAATCACAGTTGCCCAATGAATTAGTAAAATCCCATGATGGACCGATATTCAACTTGCCTCCCTTGCTGTCCTTATCTTTAAACATATATGCACTTAACCTGTACGCATCGACATTCTTTGCTAGTTCATTAACAAGCATATAATCGATGGCGGAACTGATATCGAGATATTTCGGATATCCGTTGACCGAATCAGCGTACTTCGCACCGTTCATTGTCGTTTCAAATGATTTGATAAAATTCTGAATATACGTTTTCTGTTCCGGGCGAATATTTTCGGATTTTGGATACGTGTATTGATATAATATTTTCGTGGTTGGAATCGATGGAAATGGTAGGACCTGCGAATACCAACCGACCACGGAAGGATTGTCTCCAGGATCGAGTTTATCCATTCTTATTATATATCCTCCCGTGAGCGCATCTCCTGTTGTATCGGTGGAATCGAGCTTCGATATGTTCACTCTCATTTTTCCCTGTTTCACTTTTTCGAATAGAATATAAATGCCCATATATTCGCCATTCAGGATGAGCTCACAATAACACGTCCTGGTTGCATATTTGCCAGCGTTGCGCGAGAGTGTATATGCGAGAACATCCCGCATCAACGTTTTATCATTATAAGCAGCATACAAAATCCAATCATTATCGGCGGGGAAACCGAGAAGTGAGACATCTAAATTTTCTCCAACCGAATTTCGTGTTTCGACACCATATTGTTTTTTGGGAAACATCTGCGAACTCGAACCTCGTATTTCAATCCCAATTTTACCGTTATAGTCATAGGCTGTATCCGTGACAGTGTTGCGTTTCCCTTCACCATTATAAATAATTTTCATATCTGCTTCTATCTTCGGGTTATCAAGAATTACACCACCATGTGTATTAATTACGATGATCGGCAGATTCGAGGATGAAAAGGTAACAGAGTTTGCGACATATGAGTCATCTGGTCGAATAGAAGAATTACTTTGCGCTTTGAGAGAATCAGGATTCATTAAGAATAGTATTAATGAAAGTAAAACAAAAATAAGGAATGGTCTTACTATTGAAGTATTCATTGTGTGTGTAATTCCGATATCAGTATACTATGGTTACAAATTGAAATTTCACTTATATAAAATATTGAGAAATGATTAGTGGGAAGCAATAAGTTTTAGATAAAACTAATATGATACAGATTGATGCCGTTTTATATCACGGTCATTTTTTTTAAAATAACATGGAATAAGCAGTTTTGTGAGAGTTCTAAATCAGGGAGGCGTTCCCATTAAATCTACATCCTGAACTGAGTAAACACTTCATCCACATATAGTCGAACCAACAACTGGGCTGATCAGGCGGGTTTCAAATTTGCGTATTTTAAAATGAGATTCTTCGTTCCACAACTATCAAACTGCACGACAGCTTTCTGAGCATCCCCTTTTCCACTTACAACCATAACGCGTCCGCAGCCAAATATTTCGTGTTTCACAATTGCGCCGCGTTTGACTTCGAAATGTTCCTGTGATTCAGATTCATAGTCCGGCATGACGTCACTAAAAAGCGCCGCTTCCTGTTTCTTCTTCTGATGTGCCAGTTGCCGCGTCGCAGATGCCGGCTTATCGAACTCAAGCAATGATGCAGCCGCGCGCTGACGCTGAGCTTTCATTCCTACACGCTCTATATTTTCTGTCCCCAACTCATGAAGAAATCGTGATTCGCTTGGATACGTGACGTCGCCAAATCTGTACCGGAGATTGGTATGAGTGATGTACAACTTTTGTTCTGCCCTTGTAATCCCGACATAAAATAACCGCCGTTCTTCCTCCACATCTGAAGATTCGATGGTGCTGGAATAAAACGGTAAAAGCCCTTCCTCCAATCCAGCGATCATTACTACAGGAAATTCCAATCCCTTTGACGCATGCAGCGTCATCAATGTAACGGCATTGTGTTCGCCTTCCCATGTGTCGATATCAGAAACGAGCGCTACTTCTTCAAGAAACGACTCGAGCGTGCCATCTGGTTTATCATTGCTGAATTCAGAAATTGCCGAGAGTAATTCCTGTACATTCTCCCACCGTCCCATCGACTCAGCCGTGCGTTCCTCTTTAAAGATCGATAGAATTCCCAGTTCATCCACGAGAGAACGCGACCATTCGCTGAACGTCATCTGCGGACGTAATGAGTGGTACTTATCAATAATTGCGCTGAATTCTGACAAGCTGTTTTTTGCTCGATCCGTCAGATCTCTTACTTCATCAAGTCGTTTTAATGTATCAAATAACGTGAGCGAGTGTTCCGATGCAAATCTCTGCAGATGTTCGATCGTCACGTCACCTATTCCGCGTGCGGGATAATTAATGATGCGCAACAGACTTACTTCGTCCGTAGGATTTGCAAGCAGGCGCAAGTACGCAAGCACATCTTTAATTTCTTTGCGTTCGTAGAACCGCGTGCCGCCGATAATTTCATAGGGAATCGCATTTTTTCTAAATGCTTCTTCCAGTGCACGCGATTGTGCGTTTGTTCGATACAGCACAGCAAAATCTTTCAGGTCGAGTTTACGCCTGTGACTTTCCTGCTGGATGGCACGGACAATTTGACTTCCCTCATCATGGTCATCTGCGCATTGCACAATCGTTACCGGTTCGCCCGCAGGATTTGAAGTCCACAATTTTTTCTTCAACCGTTCTTTGTTACAATGAATGAGCTCATCTGCCACCGATATGATCGATTTTGTAGACCGATAATTTTGTTCTAATCTAAAAAGCTGGCAGCCGGGATAATCTTTTTGAAAATCTAAAATGTTGCGGATATCTGCGCCGCGGAAGGAATAAATACTTTGAGCATCGTCTCCCACGACCGCAATATTCTTCAGCATATTGCCGAGCAGCCGGATAACCTGGTATTGTGCTCGATTCGTATCTTGAAATTCATCCACTAAAATAAACTTGAAGCGATACTGATATTTTTCAAGCACTTCTTTCTTCTTCTCGAAGAGTTCAATTGGTTTTACCAGGAGGTCGTCAAAATCCATAGCGTTGCTGCGCTCAAGCGTTTTTTGATACTCCAAATATACCAGTGCTGCCTTTTCATCGAAGAGTTCGTGTACAGTGTCAGCGAACTTACGTGGCGAGAGATATTGATTTTTCGCATTACTAATGCGCGAGCGAATCGCTAAAGGATTGAACTGCTGAGTCGGCAGGTTCAGTTTCTCCATTACTTTTTTTATGGTACTGAGCGAATCATCAGAGTCATAGATCGTGAAGGACGGCGTGAACTTCAAATGCATGCATTCTTTGCGGAGAATACGAGCAAACATAGAATGAAATGTACCCATCCAAAGATTTCCCGCATCATCACCCACCAGCTTCATGATACGATTCTTCATCTCCTTTGCCGCTTTGTTCGTAAACGTAAGCGCAAGAATTTGATGTGCCGGCACACCGCATGCCATCAGGTATGCAATGCGGTACGTCAGGACGCGTGTTTTACCGCTGCCTGCGCCGGCGATGATCATCACCGGACCATTGGCGGCTTTCACTGCCTCTGCTTGAACAGGATTGAGATCGTTGAGAAATTTCATCATACAAGTACTTTCGTAAGATGAAATGGTAAGAAATATTTGCTCGGAGGGCAAGAAGAAGTCGATTTCTTCTTTACGTATTCCTACAGAAAAATAAATTTTGAAGTGCTGATTTCAGATTGAAGATGACAGAATGAAGAGTATTGAAATTGAGATTGTAATCACTCATGCCACACACCTACTCCCTCATTTCAAAATCATACCGGCAATGCGCCTTCGAGCCGTAAAAGAAATTCTTTCGTTTTCAAACCAGCAGCATACCCTACAAGCTTAGAATTCGATCCGATGACGCGATGACATGGCACAACAATGGGAAGCGGATTGGCCCCGTTTGCTTTTCCTACTGCTTGAAAGCCACGCTGAACGCCGACACGTTTCGCAAGTTCTTTATATGAAATCATTTTCCCATAGCGAATTCGTTTTAACTCACACCACACACGGCGCTGAAATTCAGTTCCCACCGGGTCGAGCCGGCTGTGGAACTTCACAAGCCGCCGGTCAAAATAGCGATTCAATTCATCGATGATCTGACGATTCTTGGTCGATGTTTCGACGAGTTCAGCACCATCGAATTTCTTTTGCAGCCATACGAGAAATTCTTTTTTTGTCTGAGCCGGAATACTAATTTTACATACACCCGATTTTGTTGAAGCAATATGAATGGTGCCGATTTTTGAATTAAACGACGAATAGTAGATTTTTTCCATGTTCTCTCACTGTCCTAAAAAAACAGGTCCAACGTCTCATCAAATTTCATTTTCATTCTTTCGTATGCGAAATCGATTTGTTGTTGAATTGCATTTCGAGAAATGCTCCCGGGCTGAAGCCGGAAAAAGTATAACGAAAAGGTATTTGAAAGGCAAGAGGTCTCTTGATTCTTTCGACTCCTTCTTGAGAATAGTCCTTGACAGTAATTAGAAAAACGCTCTCGCTTCCATGCGCGCAAAATGGATCGGCAGTCCTCCTCCTTCCTTCCGTCCATTGTAATTGAGTGACAATTGCAGGTTCGCAGTGATGCGGTACTCGAATGTCAACTGCCAAAGATAACTTTGTCCTACTGCTTTACCGAGAGTGAATTCATAGGGCAATGATGCATTGGGATCGGTGATATTTGTCAACGACACTTCTTCCCGCTTGAGTTCCGCACGTAACTGTCCGACGCCAGGAAATGACTGCACCATCCTCATTCCCTCTTCATTTATATCTGCTGTTGCATTCTTTCCACCGAAATGATTAACCACTTCCGTGACGCCGAAATTGAAGCCGGATTCCCAATTCATCGTCGGCCGATAAGAAAAATCGGAAAGCAGTGCATTGGAAACCAGTTCTCGTTCTTCCGACGAGTGCGCGGATGCTGTCATTCGATCAATTTTGCTAACAAAGTCTGTCTGGTTACTGATCTCTTGCACAAGTTGCGATCGGATCCGTACGGATCGTTCCTCCTGAAAGGTTTTTTCTATTGACGAGACAAGTTGTGTTAATCCATATCGCTCGTTGTAACGAAACCGAAATGAGAGATCGGAATTGTTCTCAAAGAGAAACACATCCTGCGTGAATTGCTGTGCACCAGCGAGCGTCGTTTGATCGTTCAGAAAATGCGAGAAATTAAGCAAGTATATTTGTTTGGTATCCGTATCCTTACTTCTCTCATCTACGCGTACATATGTTTCGGTTGAAATTGCCCGCAGAGCTTTTCTGAGCCACGTGGATGCAACCGGAATCAAACGTGCCGGTTGCAGTCGTAAACGCACGCTCGTTTTAAGATCTGCGACAGGATAAAGCTGGTCGCTCGGAATATAGACAACGATATAATCACCATCGAAACGCGTGAGTTCAAAATCATTTTCATCAACAACTCCGTTGTTATTCACATCACCAATGTATTTGTAATTTCCGCTCCCCTTTGTTACGCGAATAAATAGCCGCTCCAGGCGCGCAGAACGTTGGTTGGAAAACTCATAGTAGAGATCAGTTTCAACAGCACGCTGCAGAGGAGTGTAACGTGTTTGGGAGCGAACCAGAACGCCGTCAGAATTAGAATTCCCACGGTGCTTGAATTCATCAGTAAACTCTACAGTGCGAATGCTTAAGGTGAGCGAACTTGATAAAGATTGCCATCCGTTCAACTGCCAATTGTAAAGTTGCGTCAGAGATCGTGATGCACGGCTTATACTTCCGTCAGCAGTGCTGTCTTCCGTACGTATTTGATACTCGGCAGAGGCAGTCATTCTCCAGAATTCGGCAGTGGAAAGGCGCGGGGCAATTTCGAGAAAGCGAAAACTGCCTTGACGCATTGAATCTTGTCCGCTCGGTGCAGCAATGCGTTCTTCCATTTCTATGCGAATGCTGGGGCGCCATTTTGCAATTTCATATTCCACTGTTCCGCGCTGACGAGTCCAGTGCGATTCATCTTGCAAGAGTGTGTTGCTTGTGTTGATTCTTTCGATTTGGTATTGAGCGTTCGGTAAACTTGAGTCTGCAATTCCAAGATTGATTTGCGTTCTGCTGGAATGCACTTCTCCCGAACGATTCAGCACACCATACGACACAGCGCTGTTCACACTCCGTGTCGGAAGATACGCCAGAGAGAATTCCTGAATTTCTTCATTGGCAACGGCTGCTTCGCTGAGATTCCATTTCCTGTTGAACTCCACTTCATTTGCACGATCCAGCGGAACGAAGCGCCGGTCTACAAATCGATCGGAGATATGTGCATCCACTTCCCCTACATTCTTTCCACCTAGAAGCAGTCGTTTCGGATTATAGTGAGCGGTAAACGTGAACGCACCGCCTTGAAGACTGCTCCTCTCTTGGCTGGCAAATCTATTTTGATTGAAATTGCTCATTGCATATTCACCGGAAACAGAAAAATCCGATGAGAGAGCAACTTGACCGTTCACTTCAAAAATTTGATGAAGCTGCGGCATGGGCAAAAATTGGAGAGGGAGATAACTTCCTTGGCCGATTCCGGCAAAACGAAATTGTCCGGCAGCAACACGTACGTATCCGGCAGATGTATCGGGCACCAAATCTACAGGCGAAAAACTTGCCGAAAAGAATGCGAGCGAATCTCCCGGTGCATAGATAAGTATCGGATAATGTATACCGTTCACAAGTGTATCGTGCAAAATATATTGCCCCTTGCCGCTATCCGCTCTCATGATTCCAGAGACCGATGCCGTCATCCGATCTGCACCGCTTTGCCGAAGGATGGCGCGAGTTGTATCGTTGAGCGCTACATCGATAGGAGAATCCGGATCATCCGCCTCTTGTACAAATGATGCATTCAATGTTAATCCATTGCTGAATATTTTTCCGCTTATCGTACCTGCAATAAGATTTCGAATAAATTGTTGATCGGTGTATTCAAAATCGATTACAATCCGCGACGCATTCGTAATCAATCGACGGCTCGAGAATGTCACCTCTCCGCTGGAATAATCGATAGTATAATCATTCACATCTCCGCGCGTCATCAACTCGCCGTTTAAATAGACACGTTCACTTCCTGCGATGACAATCAAACGATTTTCACCGTTTGCTCCCGTAAGACGGTACGGACCTTGCACACTTTCCATTCCTTGAAATTGATTTGTTGTATACTTGCCCCGCGCTGTCGCCCCGGTAAATGACACTGATCCATCGACATCAGAGCCTGCAATCCGTTCGAATGAAGCAACCCCGCGCGCACCTTGCAATTTGCGATTCAACCTTCCAAACTCACCTCCTTCCTTTTGATCAATCTGTAAATTGAAATCTCCTAGTGTAGCAGAATAGTGAGGATGTTTTATTTCAACATACACTTTATCAACCTCGCGAAGCGTTTGTGTAGTCCCTTCAGGTTGAATCGGTGAGTTCTCATCTGTCAGCGCTGCCGTTACGTCAACATCCTGAGCAAGTTTGCCTGCAAGCTGCATGCGGAAGCCGGAATTCAACGATAGGTCACGATTAGAACCGACAGAAAAACCACGGACAATCGATCCGCTTTTTTGGAAACCCGGACCAAATAAATCTTCCGAGAGTAACCCGCGTGATGGCTGTGAGATAAGCGTTGTATTACCACCATCAGAATCCCGTCGTATTTCTAATTGCCGGAGTGCATATTCCCGTTTGAAGTTGATCGGAAGCGTGCGGAACGTGACTGTCATCCTGTGTGGAATTGAATCGGAAACAATTCGTTTGAGTTGAACTGAAGAAAATAGAATATGACCGTAGCGATAATCTATTTGATAATCACGCAAACGTAGTAAATGTGCTGTTGAATCGATAAGAATGCGCTCACTTCCTTCAATAATAAATTCTTTTGGAAGTTGATAGATTGTATCAATCGTGTTGAGTATAATCGTATGGGAATGGATACCAGAATACGTAACCGTTCCGGAAGACTGCGCGGAAAGACGGGCTGAATGAAACAACAAGACAAGAATGGTGATAGAAAGCAAATACTTCATTGAGTGCGTAGAGGATATTCCTGAAAAAAGATTTGTCTCAATATCTCATAATTTCCTCCTAAACGCACTATATCGACTTATTCCGGTTAACCATGAATATGGTTATTGCAAGATAACGAAGAGAATGAATTGTTACAACTTCTTTATAGAAAGAGATTATAGACAGAGATGAATGTCGAGAAATCCCTATTATATCTTCTGACAGATATCATAGAATCCCTTCAGGATTTTTTCACTTCAACATACTTCAAGTCACCAGTTCGGAAATAAACCCAAGTGACGATTAGTAGTGTCATTACACCACCGAACACGACAGAAGGAACCGTCCCCATGAGTTTTGCGGCAAGTCCTGATTCAAAGCCGCCAAGCTCATTAGATGAAGCAAGGAATATTCCATTCACTGCCATAATCCTGCCACGCATTTCATCGGGAGTCATTATCTGTAATATTGTTGCGCGAATGACGACACTGATGCTATCAAAAGCGCCCCCTATAAAGAGCATCGCAACCGAAAGTCCCATCCACGGTGAGACAGCAAATAGTAAGATGGAAATACCAAATCCTGTAACAGAGATAAGCAAATTTCTCCAAGCATGATGCATGGGAGAGAAGCGCGTCAGCAAGAACAATGTAATAACAGCGCCAAGTGAGGGGGCTGCGCGAAGAATTCCTAATCCTTGTGCCCCGACATGTAAAATGTCCTCTGCATAGATGGGAAGAATCGCCATCACTCCACCAAACATTACGGAAAATAAGTCAAGCGATATGGAATACAGGATAATTTTTGTTTTGAAAACGAAACCTATTCCCTGCTTTATGCTGGCGATGATTTCACTTTGATCATCCGCCACCTGAACAGGTTTCTCTCCGATCTGCCTAAAAAGGAAAAAAGATGCGGTAACCATAACAATCACAACAAGTAAGGTATTCGCAAATCCAATCCATGCATAGAGAAAACCAGACATCATTGGACCTACAATAGCACCTACCTGCCAGGCAGAACTGCCCCACGCTGAAGCATTTTCATATAAATCTATAGGGACAAGAATAGCACGAAGAGAAGTTGCAGTGGGAGATAGAAATGCTCTGCAGAATCCGATAATAAAAATCGTGAGGTAGATTGCAATAAGAAAAGCTGCCTGAGAAATATGGCCCTGCTGCCGTACAACAATCTGCAGCATTATTGAACTCAGGGCAACGCCTCCTACGCTCCGCAACAGGATTTTACGTTTACTGTACTTGTCAGCAATATGGCCACCGAAGAGAGAAAAAGAAATAAAAGGGACCGCTTCAACAAGTCCAATCAATCCTAACGAAAGCGGATCGCGAGTGACGCGATAGAGTTCATATCCAATCGCAATTTCTTGCGCAAGAAGCGCCAACGTGAGCAAAAAATTTCCCAGAACAAGATTGCGAAACTCCGGATATCGCAGAGCTGCATATGGATCGTTTTCTTGAGATAAGATATTCGATTTATTCATCGCTTAACAACTTATGTAATGTATAAATGTATAAAATATTGCCACGACCTTTGGCAACGCCATCCCTTCGGGACAGGTCGTGGCTTTATTGTCTCATAAAAATCCTGGCTTTAGCCCAAAACGATTCAAAATGTGACTGAAGCCGATGCTGTTTCAACTTTATTTGTCCACGACGTAAACGTCGTGGCTATGCATCAACTTACTTTCCGAAATATCATTTAATAAATTAAGTAAGCCAGGCTGCATTTCCAACAGACACAACGAAAAAGCCCGTAAGCATAATGCTCACAGGCTTTTTTTGTGCCGAAGGGGGGACTCGAACCCCCACTCGATTTGAGTCGAACCCCGTAGAACGGGGTAAACTGTATTTTGAGTCCAGTTTATCCCGACGAAGTCGGGACGCGTCTTTCAAGAATCCTCTTTGTTTCTTGATGACCTGGTCCGCTCTTGAAATATATTTCTCTCTTACGTGCGGTTTCACGATCCGGACATTCTTCTGAATAAACAATTTCCAAAGGACGACGATGTTTTGTCGAAGGTACTCCGCCAGCTTGATGTTTTTTCAATCGACTAACAATATTTGAAGTCATCCCGACGTAGAGGTTGCAATCTTTCAAAGAACGCAGAATATATACCGTATACCTATGTTTCGACATTAATCACAGAATTAACTTATAGAAGGGTGCGCTTGATTCCAAGAGAGTTTACTAGAAAATAAAAAAACTTGATAAAAAATTCTCCGAGCTTGATATGTGCCGAAGGGGGGACTCGAACCCCCACTCGATTTGAGTCGAACTGGATTTTGAGTCCAGCGCGTCTACCAATTCCGCCACTTCGGCAAACAATATTTTAATTTATTAAAGTTTCTCTTTCGAATCAACTCATCTTGCGTGAATTAATTTAAATATCGTTATTGAAATATAATTCTGTCAGCTCGCCTGCGGTGAGTTCATCGAATCCTTTGAAGAGTCGCTCTACACTGGTCACTGGTGACTCGTCATTCGTTACTTACCACTACTCGCATTTGGCAAGCTTCACAATCGAATTCAAGCTGGTACTTATTCCTTGCATCCTGTAAAAATAACGGTTCTGCATCGGAAATGTTTTTTCCCATACAGAGACCATATTGGAAACGCAAACAGTGCTTCATCGTCATGACAGTCTTTCCTTTAGTCCCTTTTTGCAGCTCAAATGCTTTCTCAATATTTTCTACACCATGCCGATGATAGAATGCTTCTGCTTTTCTGTTTGCGATATTAGCCAAATAATCTAATTGTCTTTCCGGATATGGCTCATTGTTGGGTTGAATAAAAGAGATTTTTCTACTGTACAGTATTAATCGTTCTTCTTCCAATTGGTGTATTCCTTCACGCCGCAATTCATTGCACACACTGACAGGAAGAAAATACTGCTGACTCCAGACCACATTCATTTCTTCGCAAACAAAAATCGTATCACCTAATTTTGTAAGTTGACGACGAACAGTTTCCTCCGCGTGGTTTTTATTTTTTGCAGGAGTCTTTTCACAAACTTTAGTAATCATTATTTTTACACCATCTTCATCTTCAATGTAAACAGCAAAGCCATCGTTTGTTTCAACGAATTGCATCCTAACTGCAACGAGACGTTTTGTTGTATCTGCCTGGAGTTCCTTTGCAAACGCATAATCATAATTGCGATAGATCGTAGTTCCGATTTCAATTCCACCGGCTTCAGAAGGAAATATCTTCTTCCCTTCTATCTTGTTTATGTTCGTGCCCTGCAGCGCATTTTGTGCATCGAAAAAACAAATCCCATCCCCAGTGTGCAATATCTCTGCTGTCTCAAGAATAAAACAATTTCGTTCGCTCTGCTTCACCTTCCCTAAATATGCTCCAATAGATTTCGGTGTGTGCAGAGAGAGAATATCTTTACTCCTTCGCCGGATGAAGTGTTCCGTAAATCCGCGATTAAATGTTTTAGATGGATGAGGTTGGAATGTTATCATTGTCTTCCCGGACGATGCTCGTACAAGCGACCCATCCTTTTCTACTATTTCATCAATTCTTTGTCTGTAGAATGCCGTTACATTCTTCACATAGTTGATGTCCTTCAAGCGACCTTCAATCTTGAAGGAAGACACACCGGCTTCGATCAAATCACGAAGATATTCAGAAAGATTTAAATCTTTCAGTGAAAGCAGATATTTGTTCTCTTCAAGAACGCTTCCCGAACTGTCCGTGAGTGTGTACGGCAAACGACAAGGCTGCGCACATTCACCGCGATTTGCACTTCTCCCTTGTGTCGCCTGACTGAGATAACATTGCCCGCTGAAACTAACGCATAGTGCACCATGGATGAAAAATTCCAAATCGATTTTCGTGCTCGATCTTATTTCGCGCAATTGCTTCAGCGATAATTCACGCGCCAAAATAACACGCTGGAATCCGACTTTTTCAAGAAATTGGATTTTCTTAACAGAATAATTGTGCGTTTGCGTACTGGCAAAGATCGGAAGCGGCGGCAAATCAAGCTCCAATAATCCCATATCCTGAACAATGAGGGCATCTGCACCTGCCTCATGAATTGATCGAATAAGTGCGAGCGCTTCATCTAATTCATTATCATACAATATCGTATTGAGTGTAACATAGACCTTTGCCCAATAACGATGTGCATAGTTCACGAGTTTGGTTATGTCCTGCAACGAATTACCTGCAGCAGCGCGTGCCCCAAACTTTGGCGCACCAACGTACACTGCATCAGCACCATGATTGATTGCCGCTCTGCCGGTTTCTAAGTTCTTCGCTGGAGCGAGAAGTTCTATGCGTCGTACAGCTTCTTCCTTGTTCATTCAACAATCACCTCTTTATTAAGGTAGAGAAACTTCTCTTCCCTCTCAAATTGATAGCGCGGAAAAACTTCCGTATATTTCAAATAAAATAACAGGAGAAATGATTGCAGAGCCAAGAAAACAAAGAATGGATTCCGACAAACCCTGACTATGATCCCAACAAACCAATGCAGGTCGGCGGACAGGCAGTGATTGAAGGCGTCATGATGCGTGCGCCCGGTTCAGTTGCTACAGCAGTACGGCGGGCAAATGGCCAAATCGTAGTACAACAACAGGTCTATAAATCGGTTACGGAAAAATATAAATGGCTGAATGTACCTATCGTGCGCGGTGCAGTTGGACTTATCGATATGATGTATCTCGGCATCAAAACACTCAACTTTTCTGCCGAGATTGCAATGCTTGATGTTGAAATCGAAGAAGTAAAAAATAATGGTGCAGTCGGCAAAAATAATTCTGAGAGTAAAACAAAATCACATCCTAAGTCTCAGACCAAGTCTCAGTCCAAACTGGTTCTTATAGCAACGCTTGTATTCGCGCTTGCTCTTGGAATAGGAATTTTCTTTGTCATACCGCTCTATCTGACGACGAAAGTATTCGCTATCGAACAAACTGCAATGACATTCAACTTTGTAGCCGGCGCTATTCGCATTACCATTTTACTTCTCTATATGGCCGGCATTTCGTTCATGAAAGATATTCAGCAGCTGTTTCGTTATCACGGCGCCGAACATAAATCTGTATTCGCGTATGAATTGAAAGGTGCGCTCGTCCCAAATTCCGTGATAAAATACAGCCGCTTTCATCCTCGATGCGGGACAAGCTTTCTCCTCATCGTTGCGTTTGTCGCAATTCTCTCCTTCAGTCTTCTCGATGCATTTTTACTCATGTTCCTGACCAGTATCACGCTGCCCATCCGCCTGCTGACGCATTTGCCCTTTATCCCTATCGTTGGCGGGTTGGCGTACGAAATCATAAAATTCTCCGCAAAGCATGGCACCACCTGGTGGGGTCGACTATTGATCGCACCGGGATTATGGCTTCAACGTATTACGACGAAGGAGCCGACTGAGTCGCAAATAGAAGTTGCTTTGGTAGCACTTAAATGCGCGCTGGGTCAAGACGATCCAGCAAAATATATTCTACAACCAATCCCGGTAACGGTTTCTTCGACTTCTTTATCAGCGAAAGTATGAGATTTGAATGATTGATAAGTTAGAAAAAATATTTCAGCGCTACGATGAAGTCGGCAAATTGATGAGCAATCCGGCAATTGCAGCCGACCAGCAAAAAAGCAGAGAACTGGGAAGAGAATTTCATTCTTTGGAAATGGTTGTCAAAGCCGGGCAGCGTTATAAAAAAGTTTATCACGATTTTAATGGCAGCAAGGAATTGCTGGATTCTACAAGTGACCCGGAAATGAAATCTCTGGCGCAAGAAGAATACGACCGGCTTAAGGTCGAGATAGTTCAGCTTGAAGAAGAAATGAAGATATTGCTGATTCCTCCTGATCCTAATGACACGAAGAACTTTATCATGGAAATTCGTGCGGGCACAGGCGGTGAGGAAGCTGCAATCTTTGCGGCAGATTTGTACAGAATGTACACCCGCTATTCAGAGAGAAAAGGCTGGAAAGTTGAGTTGATGGATTGGAATGAAACCGCAAAGGGCGGCTTTAAGGAAATTGTCTTTGCTGTATCCGGTGAAGGTGCTTATGGCGTGATGAAGTACGAAAGCGGTGTGCATCGTGTCCAGCGCGTGCCTGAAACAGAAGCCCAAGGACGTGTCCATACTTCAGCGGCATCAGTTGTTGTACTGCCGGAAGTGGAAGATGTAGAAATAGATATTAACCCGGCTGATCTTCAGCTTGATACGTATCGTTCCGGCGGCAAAGGCGGGCAGAATGTGAATAAAGTGGAGACAGCTGTGCGTATCACACATAAGCCAAGCGGCATTATTGTTGCCTGTCAGCAGGAACGATCGCAATTTCAGAATCGAGAACGAGCGATGAAAATGCTCAGGGCGAAACTCTACGAGATAAAACTCGAAGAGCAGACACAATCTACGGCAGCGCAGCGAAAATCGATGGTGAAAAGCGGCGATCGAAGCGATAAAATACGGACGTATAATTTTCCGCAAAACCGGCTGACCGACCATCGAATCGGATATACAATTTATAGCTTAGACCGCGTGATTAACGGGGAATTAGATGAATTGATTGAACAATTACGAATTGCCGAGCGTGCAGAGAAGCTGCAAAACGCAACGGCATAATGCTGCCTATTGTATGGATGTCTTACTTCGTTGAAAAGTTCTCTTCTGAGCAAAGAAATCTTTCAGCAATACTTTGCTTTCCTTATCACAAATTCCTCCCACGACATGAACGCTATGATTCAGCCGCCGGTCTTCAACTATATTGTACAGTGTTCCGCACGCACCAGCTTTAGGATCGTATGAACCGAACACAAGTGTTGGAATGCGGGCATGAACAATAGCGCCTGCACACATGGGACATGGTTCAAGCGTAACATACAGCGTGCAATTCTCCAACCGCCGCGAGTGCAAGTGATTGGCAGCTGCAGTAATTGCAATTATTTCGGCATGAGCGGTTGGATCCTGCAGTTGTTCTATCTGATTATATCCCTTGCCTATAATTTTCCCCTCATGCACAATGATTGCTCCTACCGGCACTTCATCTGCATCGAAAGCACGCTGAGCTTCTCGAAGCGCGATTTTCATCCATTGTTCATGTTGCGTTATCATAAATACTTTTTATAGTACGGTCGTGATTACTTCGTTGATAGGTTTTACATGAAATGGTTTAACGAACGATACTTCGTGATGCAATATCGCCGACATGCGAATCAACGGATTCTACGGTATAGGTATTTACTTTTGAGAAATCCGATAATGCTGCGATTATTCGATTTACTTCTTCATCTATTGTATCGAGTTTGCGTATTATTTTCGGATTGCCTGCGGCAGCTTTATGTGCAGATCCCAACGTGAGCATAATAATTGAGAGCGGATTATTAATCTGATGTTGTATCCCGCGGGCTACTTCATGCAGCGTTGTAAGTTGTGTTTGCTGAAGTTGCCTTTCTCGTTCAGCTATGAGCCGTTGTTCCTCGCTTTCATGTAGTTTCGTCCGCACGTCAATAACCTTCACTAATGCTACTGAGAGAAACCACATAAATGGAAAGGCATCAAAACTGTCAATGACATTCACAAGATAAAATGAAGAATGCATAGGAAGGTACTTCACTTTGATAAAAAATTGTACGATGCAAAATAAAAGATAGCTGTAAATGAAGAACCCTGAAAGGACCGCGGGATATTTTATAAAATATTTTTTCGCCTCTTCGTAAATCTTTCTAATAGGATTCATTCAAAGTACCCCCCGAACAGTGTTTGATGATATCAGCGATTTTAACAGAACAGACCCACCACTCTTGTGCACCCGGAGGGAGTCCCCGCCTGCGTGACTGCGTCAGCAGTCGGGCAGGGAACCCCCAACTATAATTGAATTCTTAATATTTCAAACTCTTAAGAAAATGCCTTCCGGCGGCAGACTTAAAATACTTCTCTCGCTTACGAGCTTCCAAAAGTGTTTCGGCGACTTCTTGATAAATGAGGATGAATGGTTTTCGTTTCTTTGTGGATTGTACTTTACCAGCGTTATGCATCTTTAGACGCTTCTCAACATCCGATGAAAGACCAGTATAGTGCTTATGATCAACAAGACTTTGCAATATATAAGTACTATATTTTCTTGAAGAACCATTCATTAGTATAAAATTAAACTTTGTACATCAACTCAAAAAGTTTGATGAAAATATGTGCACCCGGAGGGAGTCGAACCCCCAACCCTCAGCTCCGAAGGCTGATGCTCTATCCAGTTGAGCTACGGGTGCGTGAGCACTCGGAGCGAAATCCTCGATGATTTGTATCGGGATTGAGCTACAGGTGCAGATATCTTCTTCATCAATAATTTACAAAACAAACGTACGTCTTGCAACAATGCAACGATTCTATAATTCTGATGAACTACAAGCCAAGAAGTTGGATGATGTCAAACCGTTTCATTCTGGAAAGTTCACCTTTAAGTTCCTTGCGCTTTGCTTTATCAGTGAGGAAGAAAAAGAGCTGCTGTATTTTCTTTTCTTGTAGTGAAGTCGGTATATTTATTTTTTCCAAGGTATATGGATTAAGTTTTGTATGGAACATAACCGATGCCAATGTCATGGGCGTGGGAGTAAAATCCTGAACCTGTTCAAGTTTCATATTTAATTTTTGCATTTGAACTGCAAGATTCGCCATTTCATCGACCCCGCTTTCCGGCAGGCTTGAAATAACATAGGGAATCAATTGCTGGTTCAACCCGTTTTTATTGCAGATCGCTGTAAATCGATTATATAAATGAACAAACAATTCAAAGGCAGGTTTACGCAGAAGTTTTAAAACCTTTTCTGAAGTATGCTCAGGCGCGACTTTCAATCTGCCTGAAACATGATGAACAACAAGTTCATCGAGGTATTCAAGAGAAGAAGGAGCCACGGGTTTGTTGTTTTTGTCAATGATAAGATCGTACCTGATTCCGCTTCCCACAGTGATTTTTTTGATTCCTTTCACTTTTCTTGCTGCTTTGTATAGTTCAATGAGCAGTGTGGAACTGGCATTCAGATTTTTACAAATAACGGGGTATAGACACGATGGACGTTTACAGTGAGCACATTGTTCTTGATTGATGCCTTTCATCATGTACATATTTGCTGAAGGTCCCCCCAAATCAGTAATATGCCCTTTAAAAGATGGAGCAGCAGCAATAGTATTCAATTCGTTCAGTATAGAACCAAGTGACCGGCTTGAAATAAATTTCCCTTGATGAGCGGAAATAGTGCAAAAGGAACAACCCCCAAAGCATCCTCTATGGATTGTCACAGAATCCTTGATCATTTCATAAGCAGGGATCGGTTCTTTTCTATCATATCTTGGATGCGGCAGGCGCGTGAACGGCAGATCATAAATACTATCCATCTCCTCTTGCGAGGGGACGGGAAACGGTGGATTGATAATGACAAACGTATCCTTTACCTTTTCAGCAAGATATTGTTGTTCAATTTTATTTGATTCCTCTTCGGTTATCACAAAATTGCGGGCAAAAGTTTTTTTACTCTTTACGCATTCTTCGAATGATGCAAGAACCGCCATAGTTTCATGTTCAAGAGATGGCAAATCTTTTGCACAATAAGCCGTTTGAGGAACTTGTGTTATGCTTTCGATTTTTTCACCATTGTGTAATCTATCAGCCACTGCCACAATAGCTTTTTCTGCCATTCCATAAACAAGGAGATCGGCATGTGAGTCGATCAATATTGAGGGTTTCAAAGAGTCGCTCCAATAATCATAATGCGTAAGTCTTCGAAGCGAAGCTTCAATACCACCGATGATCAAGGGAACTTGTGGATAGAGCGATTTCAGTATCTTTGAATAAACTTGCACTGCATAATCAGGTCTCTGCCGTGCTTTATTTCCAGGCGTGAATGCATCATTGGAACGGAGGCGTTTGTTCGCCGTGTAATGGTTCACCATAGAATCCATATTGCCCGCAGTGACTCCGAAGAACAATCTGGGTGCTCCCATTTTCTTAAAATCCCTCAGATCATCGCACCAATTAGGTTGCGGAATAATGGCGACTTTATATCCCGCATGTTCCAGTACTCGTGCCACAACAGCTGCACCAAATGCCGGATGGTCAACAAATGCATCTCCTGTGAACAATACGACGTCGGCTTGTTCCCAACCAAGCTCCCGCATTTCTTTTACAGAAGTGGGAAAGCAGTTACACTTTTTATGTACTTGACCTGTGACGCTTTTCATCCATCTATCTAATATTTTCAGATTCTCAAATGCTGCATAATATACGATTTAATATTTTCTTTGCCCAATATCTGCCAATGCATGAGGAGATAGAAATATTCTTTGGAAGACATGTAGGAATGCCGGACGACGGCTCATGAAGCGAGGAAAAAAATTATTCGGTCAATGGATGAACTGAAGAACCCATGTTACGCAGACAGGAAATGCACCTCATGAAATGAAGTTGTCATGCCCGTCCCGATTGATTATATCAATCGGGATAATCGGGCATCTTATTCAAGATTCCCGTCCGACTTTGTCGAGATCTCGTTTCGATTTATTAATCGAAACGGACTAAAAATCCGCGGGAATGACAGTCTTTTTTTTCCTTTTTTGCGTAACATCGATGAATGAATGACTTTGGCAGGATAAATATTTCTGCGAACTCGGATTTTATGATTCCCCTTTGCTCATCGTGTATCACTTTCCAACGACTTTTTAGAAATCGGATTGTATACGCAACAAAGTCTTGCTTGCACCATATACCGCAGCTGCGAAGGTAGAAATGATGTAGAGGCAGATTTTTCCGAGGTGAATCTCAATTCCCGATATCTACCTAGAATACGTTATAGGAAGATATCGGGAATTTTATAATAAAAGTTATTCTCTCCAATAAAGAAATTCTTTTATGCTGGCGATTTGTGTTGGATCGGCGCCGCGGCGTCCGCCAAAGACGAAGCGATTCTGTTCATTCTTGTATTTCTCGCGCACTTTTGCCGCCTGCGAATTCGATGCCTGTTTATCAGGGATATTCTGAAGCGATCTGCTCAACAAAGTAAATATATCGTTTTTTGAAACTTTCTTCTCGGTTTTTTCTGCACCACGCATACCCAGCGCTTCCTTCACATTGCCCAAACCTAGAACCTCATATGCTTTCTCCGGAGATTCAAATTTGGAAACTGCAACTTTAAATGCTTCAACTGCATCATCAGGAAAACCTGCAAGATAACGTCCTAATCCGAAGTTCAGATATACACCGCCGTCTTCTTTATTCAAATCGAGACTTTTTTGATAATGTTCTTGAGCGGCTGTGAGATCGTTCTTCAATAAAGAGATGTTTCCCAATGTATTTTCTGCCTGCGGAGTAGCAATACCAGTTAACGTGAAAACAGCCTCTTCAAAATTACCCGCTTTTGCTTGCACGATGGCAAGTTTATTTTTTCCCTCAGGTGTTGTGTATGCCGCAAGAGCGTTCACCGCCGTTGTTGTAATTTCACGCTGGTGAGTTTCGTATTCACTTAAATCCTGAGAAGCAAGTAATACGATCTTCTCTGTTGGCGGCGGATTCACTGGTTTTGTTGCAAGCGAGAGATTTGTTGCTGGAAATGCAGCCATTGCTTTTCGTGTATCAATGATCTCAAGTTTTGCATTCTCTGCAATGGCCTTATGATATTCTTCGGCGCCAGTTTGCCATGCCGTCATGAACGGTTTATTGATCATCGTCGTCTCAAGAGGTATCCAAATTGAACCTTCATGCACAATATATTCATTCTCATCCTGACTGATCATATAGCCATTCTTCGGAACTACTTCAGTATCGAACATGATGTAAATATGATCATTTGTTGCAATGAACTTCGTCCGGATGCCAATATTCTCCAGGCATGCTGCCAATAGTACGGACGAATCATCACAATCGCCTGTGCGCGATGCTAATGCCTCCCGGGGATATTCGATGACATCAAGCACATCTGCATCCGCTGATTTCCAAGGATCGGAGACATAATTAAAACCGTTTGCACGGATGCCATCCCAAACAGCCATTGCATTGACTACTGCTCTTGGGAGTCTGGATTTTAGTTTATCATCTGTAGAAAGACTGCCGACAACATACCGCGCAAAGCTCACCACTGTTTCATCCGAGGTCGTAACAAAAGCACCAATAGATTCTGCACGTTTCCAATTAATCGTGTTCCGGCTATAGAGCGTTACAGGTTTGACCAGAGAACGCGTCTGCGGCTGGTTGGTGTAACTGTAACTGAGTTCGACTTTCGCCTGTGCGACGGCATTTTCGCTTAAGCCGTAGAGCTGTTTCGCATCGAGTGTTACTGGCAGCTTAAATGTTTGTTTCGCGCCCGCATCAATCTTCGGGACAATCTGCTCAGATGGAAGCTGCATATAACCGGGGATGAAGATGGAAACTTTCACATTCTTGATTTCCGATTTGGCAGAATTTTCTATATCGATCTTTGCCAGCGGATTGTAGGCATAATAATTCACCTGAGATGGAAAAATATTTTCTACAGTGAATTCTGTAATTTCCAGCGGACTGGTGACAAAAGAGCTTCCCTTCGCCTTCTCTGCATATTCTTTCGTGCTCAGATCCAGTCGATTGCCTGTGAAGCTGATAACAATGAGATCATTCCGTTTTGCAAATTCGCTGCGGAGATCGTCGATCGAACCATTGATCGATGCTTCAAATACTGCCGCTTCTTTTTCAAGAAACCGCAGCTTTAACCGTTCGATCATTCGCATCTCTTGCGGGAGAGTCTTTTCATATTCCGAAAGAAGTTTTTGATCAATTCCAATAAAAGCGAGCTGCACAATTTTTATCCCCGCTGTTTCTTCTTTCAACTTCATGCGGATTTTATAATAGAGATCATTCGCCAGCGTTTCACCAAGTGTCGCCATGCAGTAGTTTGCCGCCGAGTTTTTTCCGCCCGCAGATTTTTTGGAAGTTTTCGACGAAACTGCAATGAGTTCACCTGTATCTGTGATGAGAACTTTGCAATCGCCTTTCGCTGCATATTCGAAATTCTTGACTCCGTAGAAATCTTTTTCGTCTTCCAATGTACCTGCCGATTTTCCGACGATAATAAGTTCTGCACCGTAGCGTGTCCCAAGCTCTTTCGCGCGCGCAGGATCACCTTCAGCAATTGCGATATCACGCGCGCGGACATTTTCGAACTGTGTTTTATCGACCAGCCGAAATCCTTTTTCTAAAAATATTTCTTCTATTTTTGATGCGACTAACCGTGCATCGACTTCTTGATTGTCAATCTTCTCGTCGAGAATAACCATAATGCGCGGCCATTCTTTCTGGTCTTGCGCTAGCATAAGCGTGACTGACATCATCACAGGAAGAAGCATCAGTCCAAAAATTTTCATCGTTATTTCTCCTTAATTTATTCCCCTCGTAACCTAAAGTAATTTGAGCTTCCATTTTCCATGAGCTCTAATACTCAACGGCTCACTTCATGAGCACCATCTTCTTGACATCCTTGAATACCTGCATACCATCCGAGACATTGATCTGATAAAAATAGACACCAGAGCTTTGGTTCTGTGCTGCATATTTCACTTCGTAATACCCGGATTTCTGCTGAGCATTTATTAAGGTAGTAATTTCTTGACCTAGAACATTGAATATTTTCAGAATGACAGTATAACTTGGCGATGCATTCGGCACTGTGTATCGTATGATTGTCTCTGGATTAAACGGGTTCGGATAATTTGCAAATAATTTCATTGTTGTCGGATATAATTCTACTCCTGCATTGTTCTGTTCGATGTATAATTTCTTACCTACAACAACTCTTAAATTCCGTGCACCATTTCCAGAATTAATCTCTATCTTTGACACATCTTTCAGGTTGTACGCCATCCTTTGATCAATATCGATAACAAAGGCTTCAAATTGCGGATTCGGGAGATTCATGACATCGCCAAACTGCAGCTTCACCTTCGCTGCTGCATCTCCAGTTATGACGCGCATATCCCATACACCGCCGTCGTCATTCAAGGGACGGATATCTCGCATCATTGCACCATCGGGATTTTGGAAATAGACGGCGACGTTCCGATCGCCAACGAACGGCGGCATAAACGAATCATATGCATCTTGTCCATCACGAGCGTCCTGTGCCATTCCGATACTGTTCCCCTCACAGCGCATTCCTATGTCAGAACGATAGGCATCCACTGATACAATCCAATTCATCGCGGTTTTCGATAACACCTGCGCTCCAGCAGTTATCGTTTTTCCATAGATACCATCTTTTTCTCCCACACGTAACTGCGGCCCTAAAGTTCGGAAACGCATTGTTCCTGCTCCATTCATCTTTATAGCAAGACCTTCCCATGCTTTCATAACGTCAATATTTGCACCGCTCTTATGCCATCCACTTACTGATCCTGCGCCGTCGTAATATGCTCGATCTGCGTATGTCCCGCCGCTAAATACAAGACTATCGAATTTGATATCCATATTTAAGGGCGTTCCTACTAAATTCCATCCATTGGCTAATGATATACCCGTGTTATTCATTAAATCTGCCGGAACTTCTTTATTAGGACCAATTGAGATTTTCTTCTGTGGGTCACGCACAATCAGGAAGAATCCATTACCGGGTGCTGCAGCAGTCAGATCATTCTTGAAATCCTCATAGTCCTGTTTTACACCGTTGACATAGCGCTGCAACCGCCAGTTGTAATAATTGATACCGTTACTTGCATGATCACCAAGACTTTGTGGAATAAAGTCCACTGGCCTTTTATCATTAAGATCATATGGAATCGAAAATATTCGATATGCTTTTACTATCTCGGTACTTGCATAGTTTGATGCCGCAGGAAACGTTGTTGGTGTGTTAATGGTTACTGTCGATGCATTTTGTACAACGATTGACTTCCAGAGAGTTGATGTTGCATTGCCCGCTGTATCCACTGCTTTCAGTCGATAACTTACTCCTTTTGCCTTTCCATCGGAGGAGACAAATACACTCGTTGGTATTTGTTTGTTCGTTGTAACATCGAATGGCGCATTAATACTATTTGAATCAATTTGAGTATCACCTACACGAATATATTGCAACACGAATGACTGCACCCCGGATTCACCAGCGCCATCAGTTGCCGAACATGTAATAATCACTTGCGGTGATGCATTTCCATTTTCTACCGTTACCGTTGGAAGAGTAGAGTTATCTGTTATAGCTGGTTTATTGTTGTCATATCTCACTATAACGTTTGCGATTTTGTTCGGATCTTTATTGTTCGCTCCATCTTCCAAATACATATATATAGTATGCTTGCCGGAATTCGTGCCAGCAGCAAGTGTCACCTGCAATTGTGCCTGTGTAATACCAACGCCTGTTCCGGGTTGAGCAACTGTCGGCACTACATCAATCGTGTACCACACTTTTGCAATGCCCGATGGATCACTCGGATTTGTCCAAGCGATATCGAATTTATTTTGATTCGTCCAAATCGATGGGGAAATTTGCACCGCTGTTGGAGCACTCGGTGCAGTGGTATCTTTTGTAATTGCATATGCTTCGTTGGCATATTCGGAACTGCCGCCTGTGTTATATGCATATATCCGATAATAGTACGTTGTCAATTCTGCCAATCCCGTATCCGAATAACTTTGCACATTCTCACCAAGTGTCACACGAAGCGAATATATTCCACTGGTGCCAATTTTTCTTTCAATTTTGAATCCATCTTCGTTGTTCGAGACATCTGTCCAGGATAAATTGATTTGTGAACCTGAAATTACACTTGCTGACAAGTTAGTTGGTGCGGCAGGAATGGTAATCTGTTGAATGCCGGTCCCTGATACCGAGACACTTTGTGCTGTCGCACCTCCGCCTGAATTTGAAATATTTCCACTATAAGCAATAAGTGATATTGGCTTGAAGTGCACATAAACAGTTGTACTGAGCGTTCCATTTGTATACGAAGCATTAATTGACGAGGTAAACCCAGAACCACTCGTTAACGAAACTTCAAACGCTGTCGGTGCTGTCACTGTTATATTGCCGGTTGCAGGTGATAAATTGGCGCCAGATAAGGAATATGTCTTTTCTGGAGACGTCGTGCTCACTATTAGGCTGCTAAAAGATAGTGTCGCAGGATTGACCGATAGAACAGGATTATTCGTTGGCGTCGCACTCACTTCATTACTATATCCACTCTCCAATCTCGCGGTATTCATTGCTGTAATATGGAAGTAATAGATCTGTTCATTGGTAAGTCCGCTTATCGTTTTTATTGTATCAGTAATCGACGCGGATGAAGAATCAACCAGCGTTTCTCCGCCTGACGTTGTGCCGCGGTAAATACGATATTTCAGGAAGTCGGCTTCGATATTTTTACTCCACCTGAGTGTCACCTGGCCGTTACCGGCTATGGCAGTGAGGTTTTGTGGAGCAGCAGGAAGAGCATATGGATCACTAACAATCCCTTTGAAATTCCACCTTGAATCGCCGACAACTTTTCCATCGGTACTCGAAGGCTTGACGCTGGAATAATAAGAACAGTTTAACGAATCCTGCAGCCAACTGTATCCCTTCCGGTCATAATCAAACGGATCGGCGTATGGATGTGTATTCACGTCGCCATAAATCCATGCTGCTGGAGTATTTTTTGTCTTATTACCGCCGGATGGTGAGCGGTACCATCGCATAAGTTCTGTCATCAATGCGGGTACTTTTGACGGAACGATCCAGATCTTCTTAAACGCACCGATCGAGTCGGCTCCTAACCGGCTGTTGATGTGCCAGGTCAATGGTGAACCCTCACCTGTTACACCAGCTGAAGCATACTGGTTATAGAATGCTCTGCCAGAGTCACTGATACCATAATAATTATTCGAGATTGTCCATTGTGCAGTTTGATTCGGTTCCGAGTAAATCCACGTTATCCGATTTCTATCATAGCGATCCTTTTCTCCACTCGAAGCAAATTCCGGACTGAGCTGTCGTGTATAATCGGTATCATTCCCCAATGCAAATGCGTCGAAGAGTAAATTATTCGTGATGATACTTCGATCGCTCACATTTCCGAATGCTAATATTCCATGATACCCTGTTCCATTCACGAGCGTATTATGATCAAAGAGTATATACTTTATTGGACTTGTTGTATAAGGTGATGTTATTCCCACATGTCGTATAATTCGATCAAGCGAATTGACAAATGTGCAATTCTGGATTATAAGTGAATCGATTGATACCTCGCGAAAATCGAAAACTCTTCCGGCACCCACATTCGATTTACCTAAATATCCCATATTAGCGAAAACCGTGTTTGTGACCTTTATGACGGATGCAGCAACCTCAGTTCTAATGTGATTCATAGCGTTTGAAAGAATGCAGCTATCAATTACTATTTTCCATCCTGATGTTGTAGTAACGCGTAATAATGTTCCTTGAAGACTGCGTAGATTTGTATCTGCTAGCTCATAGTATCCAGAAACAATAAGGTTCTTTAACTCAACATCACCTGAAACGTTGATAAACTGAGCAGGCAGAACGCCTGTTGTTGGTGAAGGATAAAGAAAGATGATCGGCTTTTGAGTCGTTGTGCTGTCGTTGGCACGAATACGCAACGTCCAGTTATAATTCATAATACTTGTGTTAACCCGATAGACACCACCGCGCTGCAATATATAGACGCGGTTAGAGAGCTTCCCATTTCGTAACGTATCAGCTGCAATTTGTTCGTTTAGATAAAGGCTAGAGACCGCAAACGGAGAAAGACGTAGAATATTTTCTTCTGGTTTTGGTGTTGCACTCACCTCGTTACTATATCCACTCTCCAACCCCGTGTTATTAATTGCTGTGACACGGAAATAATAAGTAGTGCCGTTGGTTAAACCAATTATGATCTTCGTCGTATCAAGATTTGAGGCTGTCGAAGAATCCACTTTCGTCGTTGGATGAGGTGACGTGCCGCAATAAATCCGATATCGTAATAAATCTGCTTCCTTGTTCTTATTCCATTTCAGCGTTACCTGCCCATCGCCTGCAGCAGCGGTAAGATTTTGAGGCGGCATTATAAGTGGTTGAAAAATTCCTACCTGTATATTAGCGATATAAGACTGCGTGGTTCCTGCCGGAGGAGAAGAAGGATCGATATTATCGGAATCGTTATAATAATAGATACTTCGTGTGTTGCTCACAGATGTGCAATAAAAATCATCCGATGAACTATTAAAGTCACTCGCATTTTCATCGACAGCAACAACAAGATTGTCTAATCCATTATAAGCAAAATCTGTAATATCAAATGTGATCCAACCAGATTCTGACGGACTTGAAAACGATCCGCTATATACTTGTGTCAGACTGCTGAGAGGAATCCAATCAGTTGAAGAATTAAACGCAGTTTTCGTAGTATGTCCCAAATAAATAGTCCAATTATTTGAAGAAGACAACGAAGAACCGGAAAAATACCATTGAAGGGTTACAATATTTCCAAAATTGTTAATTTCTGAAGCAAGGTAGATAACCTGAGAATATGAATATCCATAATATGGTTCAACGGGAATATGCCTATCTGTTATTGTTCCGGTACCGATAGGTACGATAACTGTTGGAACTTTTGGTGTTGCACTAACAGCATAACTTTGCGCACTTTCCGACCTTGCGCTGTTCAATGCTGTAACACGGAAGTAATACTTCGTGCCGTTGAGCAGTTGAGTAATTGAGTGAACAGTATCATTTATTCCACCTGAAGTAGAGTCTTTGAGCGACATCGTTATCGAGTCGCTTCCCATATACACAAAGTATTTCAAGAAGTCAGCTTCGGTGTTTTTGTTCCACCTGAGTGTCACCTGGCCATTGCCAGCTATGGCAGTGAGGTTTCGTGGAGGAGTGGGGGCAGCAACGTTGATCTGTGTCCATTGAGTTTGAGCTTGCTGACTCGCCGTTTGGAGACCTGTGAGTCCGGCACCAGCGGCCAGCGCAAAAGTAACAGTTGTGGATTCGCCAATCGGCAAATTCACTGCCGGCAGCATTTCAATAATCCGATGATCGGCTTGTACATCGGAAGAGGTGTTATCATTTCCTGCCGCAGTCATTCGCCGATAGAAATCTCCTGGCGTCGGAAAGCCTTCTGTTCCCAGAATTCTTTTGAATCCTCCTATCGAGCGATCAAGAAGACGAATGCCTGCATAGCTTGTCCATCCACCTTGCGCATCATACATGTAACCAAGCTTATTCACTACATCAAATCCTGGAAGGTTTAATGCCGGATTGTTAAGATCAAAATCGGTATGGAAGCCGACGTAAAAAGCCGGGAACGATGTCGTGCCCGTGTTCTTGATCGAATAGGAAACGATAACGGAGGCCTGACCTGCTATTCCGAAGGTGCGTTGTGTCAGATCAAGTCCAAGATACATCTTGTCAATAAAGTGCGATTGCGTTTCAATATATGATCCATGATTGATAGCAGTTACAAGGCCAACGGGTGTGAAATAATCTCCGTACAATGATGTCGTAATCGTATCGGTTCCTCGAATCGTTGCAATCACCAATTCGCCGAGATACAGGTGATGCTTATTGGAACCGGGAGGGTATTCCATTGAAGGTTCTGTGAATCGCCGCAGGCTATCGGTTGTTCCAATCGTTCCATCGTTCCGCACGGTCAGCGAGAGTGCCCCTGTTGCGTGGACATATGACGATACATCGCATATGATGAAGTTGGCATGGCTTGAATCTGATGCTGAGAAACCTTGTGCGTTGTAGGCTATCACTTTTACCTTCGCTAGCGTCGAAGGTATGCGCGGAACCGTCCAATTACAAAAACCAGAATTCCGGGTACTATCAACAATAGTTGTATAGGTTTGACCGCCGTTAGTGGAATAGAGTATCTTGATGCGTGTAACTCCAACTTGATCGGAGGCCTGGTATTGGATCGGATGCGTATGGTCTTCATTCCACAGTTCTCCACCAATCGGTGAAGTCAGTGTGATCGTCGGTGATTGAACATTTGGAATTGTGACACTCACAGCATAACTTTTCCCACTCTCTAACCTCAAGTTGTTCATTGCTGAGACGCGGAAATAATATATCGCGCCATTGGGTAAACCAGTAACGATTTTAACAGTATCGAGTATAGAAGCCGATGAGTCTTTGAGTGAAACTGAATTTGAGTCGGTTCCTATGTATATCCGATATCTCAGGACGTCGTTCTCTGTGTTCTTGTTCCATTTTAGAGTTACCATTCCATTGCCAGCAATGGCGATGAGGTTCTTAGGGGTGGAAGGAGCTAAGTTAGTTGGTAAATACGGTGAATATTTCGTTCCACCATAAGCACCCATATCAATTCTGCTATTGTATGGGGCTGGCTCTTCTCCCGGCGAATCACTCGGATCTCCCGCATCCACACACGGCGACGATTCCAATATTCGGAAATCATTATTCCCTGCATCCTTGAAATTTGGATTGAGTTGTATA